>NZ_JBEZBW010000058.1:0-52554 GCF_040647305.1 Saccharothrix sp. NPDC042600
TGTCCAGTCAATCTCAAAGGAAACCTCTTGACGAGGTTCATAAATTTACTGGCTATTCGGCACGCTGTTGAGTTCTCAAAGAACACGCGCTCACCGTCACTCATCGCTTCTTGCGACTTGATCTGGGGCTGATGTTCGCCGCGCTCCGTTCCGGCTTCTTCGTTCCGGCCCGTTCCGCGCTGGCAGAGAGAAAGTTACACCCCGCCCAACGCGGAGACAAATCGGGGGTCCGGGGCCCGGTTCGCGCAGGTCAACCCCCGTGTACCCACCCGGAAACCGGATCATGTGTGACCGGGGCCACGCGAACGAGTTTTCAGCGGGGCGCGCACGGCAGGAAGACCGCCACCGACAGCCCGCCGCCGGGGATGGCGGACGCCTGCACGCGACCCTCGTGAGCTGCGACGGCGGCCCGCACGATGGACAGCCCCAGCCCCGTCCCCGTGCGCGCGGTCCGGTCGGCCACGCCCCGGCGGAACGGCTCGAACAGCTCCTCCACCCGGTCCGGCGCGATGACCGGCCCCGAGGAGGACACCCGCAGGGACGTCCACTCCGGCCCGCCCTCGGTGCGCACCTCGATCCACCCGCCGGGCACGTTGTGCCGCACGGCGTTCTCCAGCAGGTTGCCCGCGATCCGCTCCAGCAGGGCCGGGTCGCCGACGGCCGGCGCCGGCGCGGTCACGAACGACGCCCGCACCTGGCGTTCCCCGGCCTCCCCGCGCACGGCCTTCCACGCGGACTCGACCACGGCGTTCAGGTCCACCGGCTCCCGCACGGCCAACCCCAGCCCGTCCGTGCGCGCGAGCAGCAACAGAGCGCTCACCAGTTGCTCGGCCCGTTCGGTCGCCGACCGCACCACGGACGCCATGCGCCGCAACTCCTCCTCGTCCGCGTCGGGGTCGGAGAGGGTCACGTCCAGCTCGGTCCGGATCACCGACAGGGGCGTGCGGAGCTCGTGGGACGCGTTGGCGACGAACCGCCGCTGCGAGTCGAACGCGGCCTGCAGCCGGTCGAGCATCTCGTCGAACGTGTCGGCCAGCTCGGCGACCTCGTCGCGCGGGCCGGCCAGGCGCAGCCGCTCCCCCAGCGACTCGGCGGACAGCCGCCGGGCCGCGTCGGTGACGTCGTGCACGGGTTGCAGGACGCGGCCGGCGATGGTCCACGCGAGCAGCGCGGCGGCGGCCACCACGCACAGGAAGGCGATCGTCCCCGACCGCAGCACGTCGTCGCGCGCCTGTTGGCCCAGCGCGTCGGCGAGCACCCCGGAGTCCACCTCGACGCCGTCCACGACGACCGTGCTGCCCTCCGGGAACCGGGGCGAGGAGGCGACCACGCGGCCGACCAGCATCCAGCCCAGGAGCAGGAGCAGTCCGCTGACGAACGCGACGAGCCCGGTGGCGAGCAGGGTGAGCCGGGCGCGCAGTCCCGGCCCGCGGCGGCGCAGCGCCGGCGTCACTCAGGCAGGCCGGCGGTGGGCACGCGGTACCCGGAGCCGACGACCGTGTCGATGATGCCCGGCTCGCCGAGCTTCTTGCGCAGCGTCATGACGGTGACCCGGACGGTCGTGGTGAACGGGTCGGCGTTCTCGTCCCACACGCGTTCGAGCAGTTCCTCGCTGCTGACCACGGACCCCTTGGCGGCCAGCAACACCTCCAGCACGCCGAACTCCTTGCGGGTCAGCTCGACGGGCTGCCCGCCGCGCCGCACGGTGCGCCGGGCCGGGTCCAGCTCGACGTCGCGGGCGGTGAGCAGCGGCGGGGTGGCGGGGGTGGCGCGCCGGGCCAGGGCGCGCACCCGCGCGACCAGTTCGGGGAACGCGAAGGGCTTGGCCAGGTAGTCGTCCGCGCCGAGGGACAGGCCGGCGACGCGGTCGTCGATGCCGGCGCTGGCGGTGAGCATCATGACCCGGGTCAGCGCGCCGGAGCCGAGGATCTCCTTGCACAGCTCGTCGCCGGACATGCCGGGCAGGTCGCGGTCCAGCACGACGACGTCGTAGCGGGTGACGGTGACCTTCTCGTGGCCGGTCTCGCCGTCGTAGGCGACGTCCACGGCCATGCCTTCGCGCCGCAGGCCGCGCGCGATCGCGTCGGCCAGCGGCACCTCGTCCTCGACTACCAGGATGCGCACCTCACAAAGGTGCCACACATCCCTGAGAGGGTGCTTAGGACGGCCGTCGCCCCCACCGGCTCAGGAGGACGGCTGTTCGACCACGACGGTCTGGGCGGACTGGAGCGCGCGCAGCCGCAGCAGGGCCGGGTGGTCCTCGGCGAGGCGGGCGGCGTTGAGCAGCGACCGCATGGCGGCCGTCTCGCCGCGGGCCCGTTCGAGCGCCGCCTTGGCCTCCGCGCGCGCCACGATCTCGGCCAGTGCCGCCTTGCGCAGTTCGGGCGGCATGACGACGTCCCGCACGGCGACCGACGCGACCGCGACGCCCAACTGGGCCGCGCGGGCCTGGACCGCGGCGAAGACCTCCGCGCCGATGGCGTCGCGGTCCGGGTCCACCTGGTCGTGGGTGCGGCCCAGCACGGCGGAGCGCAGCGCGAGCTGGAAGACCAGGTGCAGCTCGTGCTCGGGGTTGGGCGCGGTCAGGACGAACGCCGTGGCGTCGGCGACCGCCCACGTGATCACGAGGGTCACGCGGACCAGGACGCCGTCGGCGGTCGGGATGTCCTGCCAGGCGGGGGTGTGGGAGCGGGGCCGGACGTCGACCCGCTGGACGAGGTCGCGGCGGGGGACGCGGTGCTCACCGGGGCCCAGTTCGCCCACCACGGAGCCCTTGCTGAAGTGCACGCCGCGTTCCCACGGCATGAGCGTGTGCTTCACGTCCCCTCCTCCCGAAGACGCTCGCGAACGCGGACCGCGACCCCGGCCGTGGGGTGTCGGGCGGGGGCCCGAAGCCCGCAGAGCCCTGCACCCGGTGCTCGGCCGGGGTCGCGGCGAGGTAAGGGAATCGAACCCCTGATTCGCGTTGACAGCGCGGTTACCAGTGCGCCCGGCTCGCCATCGCGGAACCCGGAGCGGCAGAGCCGTCCGGGCCACTGGCCGGGCGGAGGAAGGGTAACCGGCCTACTTCTCGACGGTCGCGTCGATTTCCTCCGGCTGGGAGGCGACGACCCACTCGGTGATGCGACGAGCCACGTCCTGAGCGGTCAGGCCCAGCTCGGCCAGGACTTCCGCGCGTTCGCCGTGCTGGTGGAACTCCTGCGGGATGCCCAGGTCGCGCAACGGGGTGTCCACGCCGGCGTCGCGCAGCGCGGCGGCCAGGGCCCAGCCGAAGCCGCCGTGCCGGCCGCCGTCCTCGACGGTCACCACGAGCCGGTGCCGGGCCGCCAGCGCCACCAGGTCCGGCGACACCGGGAACACCCAGCGCGGGTCCACCACGGTCACGCCGATGCCCTGGTCGGCCAGGCGCTGCGCGGCGGACACGCCCAGCCCGCCGAACGCGCCCACGGTCACCAGCAGCACGTCGTCACCGGAGCGGCTGAGCACGTCGACCGTGCCGACGCGCTCGACAGCGGGCAGGTCCTCGCCCACCGAGGCCTTCGGGTAGCGCACGACCGACGGCGCGTCGGAGATCGCGACCGCCTCGCGCAGCTCCTCGCGCAGCGTCGCCGCGTCGCGCGGGGCGGCCACGTGGATGCCGGGGACCAGGCCGCAGATCGACAGGTCCCACATGCCGTGGTGGGACGCGCCGTCGGGGCCGGTGATGCCGGAGCGGTCGAGCACGACGGTGACGCCCTGCTTGTGCATGGCGACGTCCATCAGCAGCTGGTCGAACGCCCGGTTGAGGAACGTGGCGTACACCGCGACCACCGGGTGCAGGCCGCCCATGGCCAGGCCCGCGGCCGAGGTCATGGCGTGCTGCTCGGCGATGCCGACGTCGAAGCACCGGTCCGGGTACAGGCCCGCGAACTTGTCCAGGCCCGTCGGGCCGCGCATGGCGGCCGTGATGGCGACCAGGTCGGAGCGCTCGCCGCCCAGCGCGGCCAGCTCGTCGGCGAACACGTGGGTCCACGTGCGCTTGGACGGGCCGACGTTCTCGCCGGTGATGGGGTCGATGACGCCGGTGGCGTGCATCTGGTCGGCCTCGTGGTTCTCGGCCGGGGCGAAGCCCATGCCCTTGCGGGTCACGGTGTGGACGATGACCGGGCCGCCGAAGGACTTGGCGCGGCGCAGCGCGGACTCCAGCGCCGGGAGGTCGTGCCCGTCGACCGGCCCGATGTACTTCATGCCCAGGTCCTCGAACATGGCCTGCGGGCTCAGCGCGTCCTTGATGCCGCGCTTGGCCGCGTGCAGGGCCGCGTAGAGGGGCTTGCCGACGATCGGGGCGCTCTGCAGGGCGTTCTTGCCGCGTTCCAGGGCCCGCTCGTAGCCGGGCTGCAGGCGCAGCGACGCCAGGTGGTCGGCCAGGCCGCCGATGGTGGGCGAGTAGGACCGGCCGTTGTCGTTGACCACGATCACCACGGGCCGGTCGGTGCCGGCGGCGATGTTGTTCAGCGCCTCCCAGCACATGCCGCCGGTCAGCGCGCCGTCGCCGACGACCGCGACGACGTGGCCGCCGCGACCGGTGAGCTGGAAGGCCTTGGCCAGGCCGTCGGCGTAGGACAGGGCCGTGGAGGCGTGGCTGTTCTCCTCGACGTCGTGCTCGCTCTCGGCGCGCGAGGGGTAGCCGGACAGGCCGCCCTTCTGGCGCAGCGAGTCGAACCCGGCGGCGCGGCCGGTGAGGATCTTGTGGACGTAGCTCTGGTGGCCGGTGTCGAACACCACGGGGTCGCGCGGCGAGTCGAACACCCGGTGCACGGCCATGGTCAGCTCGACCACGCCGAGGTTGGGCCCCAGGTGGCCGCCGGTCCGGGAGACCTTCTCGACCAGGAACCGCCGGATCTCCTCGGCGAGCCGCACCAGCTCGTCGTGCTCCAGCCGTTTCAGATCCGCCGGTCCGTGCACGGATTCCAGCAAGCCCACCGCTCCACCTCGCCTGTGGTTTCTCTCCCCGATCGTCCGGTCAGTCTACGGACCACTGGCTGAGACGGCGCTCAGCGAACGGGCTCCAGCAGCGCCACGCATTCGACGTGGTGCGTCATCGGGAACGCGTCGAACGCCCTGAGCTGGGTCAACTCGTAGCCGAGGTGTGAAAAGGACGCGATGTCGCGGGCGAGGGCCGCGGGGTCGCACGCGACGTAGACCACACGGGCGGGCCGGCTGCGGGCGATCGCGGTCACCACGCCGCGGCCGGCGCCCTTGCGCGGCGGGTCGAGCACGACCACGTCGGGCGGGAGGTCGGTGAAGTCGGGGGTCTCCAGGACCTGCTCGGTGCGGCCCGGGTACCAGGCGACCTGCGGCAGGTCGGACAGGTTGACCCGGCCGTCCTCGACCGCGCCGGTCGAGGACTCGACCACGGCCACCGAGCCGCTCTCGCCGACCTGCTCGGCCAGCACGGACGCGAACAGCCCGACCCCGCCGTAGAGGTCCCAGGCGCGGTCGCCGGGCCGGCAGTCGGCCCAGTCGCGGACCACGGCGGCGAGGGTGTCGGCGGCGGCCGGGTGGACCTGCCAGAAGCCGTCGGCGCGCAGGTTCCAGGCGCGGTGGGCGGCCAGTTCGGTGGCGGTGCCGCTGCCCGCGCGGCGCTTGGCCGGGCCGGGGACGGGCCGGACGCGCCGCACGACCGGCGGGCCGACCTCGGTCAGGTGCACCTGGCCGCCCGCGTCGCGGGTCACGACCAGCTCGGACCCGGGCGGCCAGGTGCGGCCGACGACCGGGTCCAGGGCGCCGGGGACGGCGATGACGCAGTGGTCCACGGGGACGACGTCGTGGCTGCGGTGGGCGCGGAAGCCGGGCCGGCCGTCGGGGGCGACCGCCATCCGCATCCGGGTGCGCCAGTCGGTGGGGCCGCCGGGCAGGTCCTCGACGATGACCTCCCAGTCGAGCTTGGCCAGCCGGTGCAGCTGCTCGCTGACCACGGCGGCCTTCAGCTCGCGCTGCGCCTCCCACGACGCGTGCTGCCAGTCGCAGCCGCCGCAGAGCCCGGGTCCGGAGAACGGGCACGGCGGTTCCACCCGATCGGGTGAAGCTTGGAGGACTTCGACGGCGTCGCCCCGGCAGAACGACCCGCCGGTGTCCTCGGTGATCCGCACGCGCACGCGCTCGCCCGGCAGGGCGTGCCGCACGAACACCACGCGGCCCTCGTGCCGGGCGACGCAGTGCCCGCCGTGGGCGACCGCGCCCACCTCGACCTCGATGAGCCGCTGCTTCCAGGTGGCCGTCACTTCTCGTTACCGCCGCGTTTGTCCAAGCCGCGCCGGATGGCTCCGGGCGCGATCACGTCCTTGTCGGTCACCTTGGACGACGACGCGAGCTGCCACGGCACGCTCGTCACCATCACCCCGGGTTGGAACAACAGTCTGCCCTTCAACCGCAGCGCGCTCTGGTTGTGGAGGAACTGCTCCCACCAGTGACCGACCACGTACTCCGGGATGAACACGGTCACCACGTCGCGCGGGTTGTCGGTGCGGACGCGCTTGACGTAGTCCAGCACCGGCTTGGTGATCTCCCGGTAGGGCGACTCGATGACCTTGAGCGGGACCTTGAAGTTCTCCTTCTCCCAGTCCGCGACCAGCCGGCGGGTGTCGGCGTCGTCCACGTTCACGGTGACCGCTTCGAGCACGTCGGGACGGGTGGCCTTGGCGTAGGCCAAGGCGCGCAGGGTTGGCATGTGCAGCTTGCTGACCAGCACCATCGCGTGGTTGCGGGCGGGGAGCAGCTTCTGCCGCTCCTGCTGGCGCAGCTCCTCGGCGACCCGGTCGTAGTGGCGGCGGATCGCGGTCATCAGGGCGTAGATGGCGGCCATCGCGGCGATGGCGATCCAGGCGCCCTTGGTGAACTTCGTGATGAGCACGACGATGAGCACCGAACCGGTCATGAACAGGCCGAACGCGTTGATGGCCTGCGAGCGGCGCATGCGGTTGCGGGCGACCGGGTCGGTCTCGGTCGAGAGGAGCCGGTTCCAGTGCCGGATCATGCCGGTCTGGCTCATCGTGAACGACACGAACACGCCCACGATGTAGAGCTGGATGAGCTTGGTGACCTCGGCGTCGAACGCGATGACCAGGATGACCGCGGCGGCGGCGAGGAAGACGATGCCGTTGCTGAACGCCAGCCGGTCGCCGCGGGTGTGCAGCTGGCGGGGCAGGTAGCGGTCCTGGGCGAGGATCGAGCCGAGCACCGGGAAGCCGTTGAACGCGGTGTTCGCGGCCAGGACCAGGATCAGCGCGGTGACCAGGGTGATGAAGAAGAACCCGGCCGGGAAGCCCTCGAACACCGCGTGGGCGATCTGGGCGACCATCGTCTTCTGCTCGTAGCCCTCGGGCGCGCCGACGAGCTGGTGACCGGGGTCCTCGGCCATCTTCACGCCGGTCATCTGGGCCAGGACGATCAGGCCCATCAGCATCGTGACGGCGATCAGGCCCATCATGAGCAGCGTGGTCGCCGCGTTGCGCGATTTCGGCTTGCGGAACGCCGGGACGCCGTTGGAGATGGCCTCGACGCCGGTCAGCGCCGCGCAGCCGGAGGAGAAGGCGCGCAGGACCAGGAACACGAACGCCAGGCCGAGCAGGTGGTCGTCCTCGGCGCGCAGCTCGAACCCGGCGCTCTCGGCGCGCATCTCGTCGCCCATGACCACGCCCCGGACCAGGCCGTAGCCGATCATGACCAGGATGCCGACCATGAACGCGTAGGTCGGGATGGCGAACGCCGCGCCCGACTCGCGGATGCCGCGCAGGTTGACGGCGGTGAGCAGGACGATCGCGGCGACGGCGAACTCCACCTTGTGGGTGGCGACGAACGGGACGGCCGAGCCGATGTTCGCCGCGGCGGAGGAGATCGAGACCGCGACGGTGAGGATGTAGTCGACCAGCAGGGCGCTGGCCACGGTGAGGCCGGCCCGCTGGCCGAGGTTGACCGTGGCGACCTCGTAGTCGCCGCCGCCGGACGGGTAGGCGTGGACGTTCTGGCGGTAGCTCGCGACCACGGTCAGCATGACGATGACGACGACGATCCCGACCCACGGGGCGAACGTGTAGGCGCTCAGCCCCGCGATCGACAGGACGAGGAAGATCTCCTCAGGCGCGTAGGCCACGGAGGACATGGCGTCCGAGGCGAACACCGGCAGCGCGATCCTCTTCGGCAGGAGCGTGTGGGCGAGACGGTCGCTCCGGAAGGGCCTGCCGACCAGGAGGCGCTTGGCCGCGGTTGCGAGCTTGGACACGGGTGCACAGCGTAAGGGGTCCTCCTCCCCTGGTCGGAGTAATCGTCGGTAGGTTCTTCCCAGGCGTCGTTCAGGAGGCTTTCGTGCACGTGGTGATCATGGGGTGCGGCCGGGTGGGATCCTCCCTGGCCAAGGCCCTGGAACGCCTGGACCACCAGGTCGCGGTGATCGACAAGGACCCCCAGTCCTTCCGGCGGCTGGGCGCGGACTTCCACGGCCAGCAGGTCGTCGGCAACGGGTTCGACCAGAAGGTGCTCATCGAGGCGGGCATCGAGCGGGCGGGCGCGTTCGCGGCGGTGTCCAGCGGCGACAACTCGAACATCATCTCGGCCCGGGTGGCGCGGGAGACGTTCGGCGTGGACGCCGTGGTCGCCCGCATCTACGACGAGAAGCGCGCGGCGGTGTACGAGCGCCTGGGCATCCCGACCGTGGCGACGGTGCCGTGGACCACGGACCGGTTCCTGCGGATGTTGCTGCCCGAGGGCGCGGCGACGGCGTGGCGCGACCCGTCCGGCGCGGTGGCCGTGCTGCCGCTGGAGCTGGACGAGGGCTGGGTGGGCCACTCGGTGCGCTCGTTCCAGGAGGCGACCGGGTGCCGGGTGGCGTTCATCATGCGCTTCGGGACGGGCGTGCTGCCGGAGTCAAAGACGGTGCTGCAGGCCGACGACGTCGTGTACGTGGCCGCGCTGTCCGGCACGGTGACCGACGTGGCCGCCGCGGCGGCCCACGCCCCTGAGGAGGCCTGACGTGCGGATCGCGATCGCTGGGGCGGGTGCCGTCGGCCGGTCCATCGCGGCGGAGCTGGTGGCCGACGGCCACCAGGTGATGCTGATCGAACGGGACCGGAACCACTTCGAGCCGCACACCGTGGAGCAGGCGGAGTGGGTGCAGGCGGACGCCTGCGAGCTGTCGTCGCTGGAAGACGCCGGGATGCAGCTGTGCGACGTGGTCATCGCGGCGACCGGGGACGACAAGGTCAACCTGGTGGTGTCGCTGCTGGCCAAGACCGAGTTCGCGGTGCGCCGGGTGGTGGCGCGGGTCAACGACCCGAGCAACGAGTGGCTGTTCACCGAGTCGTGGGGCGTGGACGTGGCGGTCTCGACGCCGCGGATCCTGTCGGCGCTGGTCGAGGAGGCGGTGACGGTAGGCGACGTGGTGCGGCTGCTGACCCTGCGCCAGGGCCAGGCGAACCTGGTGGAAATCACCCTGCCGGAGGACACCCCGTTGGCCGGGTCGCCGGTGAACTCCCTGGCCCTGCCACGGGACGCGGCGTTGGTGACGATCCTGCGGGGCGGGCGCGTGATCGTGCCGACGCCGGACGACACGTTGGAGGGTGGGGACGAACTGCTGTTCGTCGCCGCGGCCGACGTGGAACGCGAGATCCGGTCCGCTCTGGGTTACTAGGGCGCCGAAGGCGCTTCCTTTGGGCTAATTAGCCCAGGGGAGGGGCCTCGTGTCCCCCACCGTATGACCTGCCCGAAGGGCTACCACACTTTTCGGGGGTCGGGCCAAAAAGTTTTTGCGAGGAACGAGCAAAAAGTTTTTCGACCGACCCCCGAAAAGTGTGGTTGGCTCCGCCAGGTCATGCGGTGGGGGACACGACGCCCTTCCCCCCACTGGAGGCCTCCTCAGCCGCTTTTGATCTTGAGAGCGCGGAGCGCGTTCGAGCTTGCGAGCGCGGAGCGCGTTGCGTGAGGACCCGCGAAGCGAGGGCTTGAGAGCGTCAGCGTCAAGTTCAAAGATCAAAAGAGCCTCGCCGGCGGGCGAGCCACCAAAGATGACACAACTGCCAAAGCGGGGGCTTCTTGCTTGTGTCCCCTTCGGTGGACTGCCCGCTTGGCGGCTTTGCCGCTGTGGGCGCTGCGCGCCTGGGAGGGGTTCTGGGGGTGGAAACTTGGGTGTGGTTGTGCTGGTGGGGCACTTAGCATGCCGGCATGGTGTCCACTGACCGGTTGCTTGCCTTTGCGGCGATGTCGTTCCTGTTGATCATCATTCCCGGGCCCAGCGTGCTGTTCGTTGTCGGACGGGCGTTGGCGCAGGGGAAGCGGGCTGCGCTCATGAGCGTTTTCGGGAACACCCTCGGGGCTTATGCGCTGGTCGTCGCGGTGGCGTTGGGGGTGGGCGCGGTCGTTGAGCGGTCGGTGGTGGTGTTCACCGTGCTCAAGCTTGTTGGGGCCGCTTACCTCGTCTACCTCGGGGTCAAGGCGTTCCGGGAGCGTGGCGCGATGGTGGCCTCGTTCGACGGCGGGGGCGTCGTGAGGGGCGCTTGGCGGACGCTCTGGGAAGGGTTCGCGGTCGGGGTGGCCAATCCCAAGACGATCGTGTTCTTCGCCGCCGTGCTGCCGCAGTTCGTGGACCGGGCTCAGGGGCACGTCGTGGCGCAGATGCTGCTGCTGGGGCTCGTGTTCAACGTGATCGCCGTGGTGTCCGACAGCGTGTGGGGACTGGCCGCGGCGACCGCGCGGGGGTGGTTCGCGCGGTCGCCCAGGCGGCTTTCGCTGGTCGGGGGCACGGGTGGGCTGGCCATGATCGGGCTCGGCGTCACCGTGGCCGTCACCGGGCGCAAGGACTAGTCGTACTGGGAACGGAGCCGCTCCTCGGCGGCTCTGTTCTCCTCTTCCTCCTCGGCCTGGGCGGCCTTGAGGCGCTTGTCCGAACGGCGGACGGCCCAGACGGTCGCCACCAGGGCCACGGCCATCAGCGGGTAGCCCATGGCCAGCTTCGCGGCGGCGAGCCAGCCCACCGAGGCCTCGTCGTAGAGCCAGCGCTGGACGACGAACCGCGAGCCGAACACCAGCGCCCAGACGAGCGTGGCGATGTCGTAGTCGCGGACCGAAGCCTTGTCCTTGCGCCACGCCGTGCCCTGGCCGTTGAGGAAGCTCCAGATGACACCGGCCAGGGGCCAGCGGACCACGATCGAGGCCACGAAGACGCCCGCGTAGACCAGGCTCTGCCAGATGCCGAACAGGAAGAAGCCCTTGGCGTCACCGGTCCGGTAGGCGATGAAGGCGGCGATGCCGACGCCGAACACCGCGGACACGGCCGGCTGGACGCTGCCCTTGCGCATGGCGAGCACGATGCCGATGACCACGGCCGACCCCAGCGCGCTCCAGATCGCGGGCATGAGCCCCGCGAAGGCGTTCACCAGGACGAAGACCACCACCGGCAACGACGAGAACAGCAAGCCGCTGACCCCGCCCATCTGCTCCAGGAGGGTCGGCTGCTTCTCTGATTCGGTTGAGGTCATGAAGCGGTCTGCAGCTCGTAGTAGGGGTTGTAGAGCACCTTGCGCCCGTCACGGACGGCGATGCGCCCACGGGCCTTGATGGTCCGGCCCGGCTCGATGCCGGCGATCCGCCGCCGGCCCAGCCAGACGAGGGTCACGCCCTCGGTGCCGTCGTACAGCTCGGCCTCCAGCGTCGCGGCGGCGTCCCGGGGGCACAGCTCGACGGTGCGCAGCCGGCCGAGCACGGTCACCTCCTGGCCGGACTTGCAGTCGCACGCCCGGACGGCGCCGATCTCCACGGCTTTTCGCGAGAGGTCGTCGGCGTCCAGCTCGCTCACGTCGGTGGTCAGCCGACGCACGAGGCGGCGCCAGTAGCCGCCCCCAGTTCCAGTCATCCCCGACTCCTGGGTGCTCCTCCGGTGGACCTCGACTATGAGGCCCGTACGAGGCCAGGGTAACCGGGTCCACCCGACCGGGTATCCGACTGGGGGAGGATGTTCACGCCATGACGCCCGCCACCGCTGTCCTCCTCCCCGGCACGGCCTCCGACGAGGTGTTCGTGCGTTCCGTGTTCGCCCGGCCACTGGCCGCCGCGGGCCTCGCGCTCGTCGCGCCCGAGTCGCGGTCGGTGCAGGAGCACTTCGCCGCGCTGGACGCCGCGTACGACGGGGAACCGCTGGTCGTCGGGGGTGTGTCGCTGGGTGCGCACATCGCGGCGGTGTGGGCGGTGCGCAACCCGTCGCGGTGCGCGGGGGTGTTGGCGGCGCTGCCCGCGTGGACCGGGCGGCCGGACGGCGCGCCGGCGGCGTTGGCGGCCTCGGCGAGCGCGGCGGTGGTGGCGGCGGAAGGCGTGCACGCGGCGGTCGCCGGCGTGGACGGCTGGGTCGGCGACGAGCTGCGGCGGGCGTGGCCGCGCTACGGGGCGGCGTTGCCCGCGGTGCTGCGGGAAGCGGCGGTGTTGAAGGCGCCCACCGTGGCGGAGTTGCGGGGGTTGGACGTGCCGGTCGGGGTGGCCGCGTGCACCGACGACCCGGTCCACCCGTTCGAGGTAGCCCGGAAGTGGGTGTCGTCGTTGCCGCGGGCCGCCCTGCGGACGACCACGCTGGCCGAGGTCGGCGCGGACCGGGAAGCCCTGGGCCGCGCCGCCCTCGACGCCCTGCGGAACGCCTAGCCCTGCTGCTGCTGGGCCGCGATGTGCCGGGCGATGGCCTCCGGCAGCTCGATCGGCAGCGGCGTGCGCACCGGCATCGGCTGCTCGCCGCGCACCACCACGGTGTGCTTGACCAGCTCGTACAGCGCGTACCCGGCCTGCTCGGCCTGCTGCTCGGACGGGGCCGCCGCCACGCCGCGCAGCATCCAGCGCGGGCCGTCGACGCCGACGAAGCGCAGGTGCACCTCGTTGTTGCGGGCGGTGATCTCCTCGCCCCACTGGCCGTTCTCGCGGTTGATGCGGAACCCGTCGCCCTTGAGCTGGGCGATCAGCTCCGCGCCGACCTCCGGCCACAGCTTGTCCGTCTTCGGCGCGGCGAACGCGCTGATGGTGAGCTGGCCGACCGGGGTGAGCAGGTGCACCGCGCGCACCGCGCCCGCCTGGTCCATCTCCACCTGCAACTGCGCGCCCTCCGGGACGGGCAACAGGACCGAGCCGAGGTCCAGCCGGTTCAGGCCGTCGTCGGGGGCGTGCTCGGAGTCGTACGGGCCGACCTCCGGGATGTCGAGGTCCACCTCGACCTCGGGCGCCGTCCCCCGGTTCGCGGAGTGCCTACCGCGCTTGCGGCGCTTTCCGAACATCTCGCCCTCACCCCTCCGTCCGGGCGAGCACCTCGTGCCCGCCTGTAGAGCCGTAGCCGCCCGCGCCCCGCGCCGAGTCGGGCAGCTGTTCGACCTCGCGGAACACGGCGTGCTCCACCTTCTGCACCACCAACTGGGCGATCCGGTCGCCGCGCGTGAGCACCACCGGCTCGCGCAGGTCGTGGTTGACCAGGCAGACCTTGATCTCGCCCCGGTAGCCCGCGTCGATCGTGCCGGGCGTGTTGACCACGCTGAGCCCGACCCGGGCGGCCAGCCCGCTGCGCGGGTGCACGAACCCCGCGTACCCCTCGGGCAGCGCGATCGCGACGCCGGTGCCGACCACGGCCCGCTCCCCCGGTTCGATCACCACGTCGGTGGTCGTCACGAGGTCGGCGCCCGCGTCGCCGGGTCTGGCGTACGACGGGAGCGGCACGGAGGGATCGAGCCGGGACAGCAGGACCTCGACGCTGGGCACGGCGCGCGAGACTACCCTGGACGCGTGAGCGAGAGTGCTGTGACCGTCCCGATCACCTTCCGGGAGCGGTTGACCGTGCCCTGGTGGGGTTGGCCGCTGCCGCTGGCCGCGGCGGTGCTGTTGGCCGCCGAGATCCACATGGGCTTCCCCGGCGTGCGGTCGTGGCTGCCGTACGTGGTGACCGTGCCGCTGGCGTTGCTGCTGCTGTGGCGGATGGGCTCGCTCAAGGTCGAGGTGTCCGGCGGCGAGCTGCGGGTCGGCGAGGCGCACGTGCCGGTGGCGCTGCTCGGCGCGGTCGAGGTGTTCGACGCGAAGACCAAGCGCAAGGCGATGGGGCCGCACCTGGACCCGGCGGCGTTCGTCGCGCACCGCGGGTGGGTGGGTCCGGTGGTGAAGGTGGTCCTGGAGGACCCGGCCGACCCGACGCCGTACTGGCTGTTCAGCGTCAAGTCGCCGGAGAAGCTGGTGGCCGCGTTGACGGCGGCGAAGTCCGCCTGAAAGAGAGCCTGATGAGACGCGAGTTCCGCTCGCGTCCGTCTCCGGGAACGCGTCTGGGCGCCACCCCGGCGGTTGGGGTGAGCGCCCAGGAACGGGTCGTGGTGCTCGATCCGGTCGGCTGTCCGCGCTGGTCAGGCCAGTCGCGGCAGGGTTCCCGGGCTCAGGCGCAGTCGCGGCAGATGTACTGCCCGCCGACTTCCTCGGCCAGGCGGCTGCGGTGGTGCACCAGGAAGCACTTCGAGCAGGTGAACTCGTCGGCCTGCTTGGGCAGCACCTTGAAGGTCAGCTCCTCACCGGACAGGTCGGCGCCCGGCAGCTCGAAGTTCTCGGCGGACGCGTCCTCGTCGATGTCGACGACCCCGGACTGCGTCTCGTTGCGCCGCGCCTTCAACTCCTCCAGGGAGTCCTCAGCGAGTTCGTCAGCCTCGCTGCGACGCGGTGCGTCGTAGTCGGTCGCCATTGTCTTTTCACCCCTGCGGTCTACGGAGACTGTTCGTGTCGCTGGTTAACGCACCAGCGCCCCTGTTTGTGCCCTCCGTCCCCAGTGACGGAGGTCTCGCCCGCGCGGCCGGGCGCCAACCCCCTGTACGTCGACGCATCAGGCTGTCCGGGAGCGCGCGGAGCGCCGAGAGGGTAGCTCATTGATCGGGTGGGCGTGCAGCGGGTTCCCCCTAATTGAGCAGACGGGTGAGAGGCCCTCGACTGCCAGGCCCGATAGGCTTGCAACGGGTCTTGCCCACCCGTGCCGGCCGTGTTGCGATGCCTCCGAGCGCCGTTGACCGTCCGCTACCGGGTGATTGCGGGGCGCTACGCGGGAGCCCGGGACGCGGATCGCGGCGGGGCGGAATAGCCTGATCACCAACAGCACTACGCCAGGGGAGGTCGGCGGACGTGGGACCCGGGTCGGGGAGCAGCGGGTCGTCGCGGTACCGGAGGCGGCGGCCGTGGCCCGCCATCGTGCTGTTCCTGGTGCTGGCGGTCACCGCCGTGGTGGTGTGGAACCGCGTGCTGGCCGACGCGGGCGACGTGGACGCGGCCATCAAGTGCAACTCGCCGGGCAGCGCGCCCTCGTCGTCGGCGGCCGCTCCGGTCCCCGGTGGAGCGCCCGCGCCCGAACCACCGCAGCCCGCGCCCGCGCTGGGCACGGTCCTGTCCCACGACGCCCTGGACCGCACCGACCCGGTGCCGGTCGGCGACGTGAAGTTCCGCGTGGTCAACGCGAGCACCCAGCGCAACCAGGCGCGGTTCGTGGCGACGACGCTGACCGAACTGGGCCTGCAACAGGCCGCGGAACCCGGCAACGACCCGCTGTACCCGGCGCAGGACATGACGTGCCGCGGCCAGATCCGCTTCGGCGCGCCGGGTGCCGGGGCGGCGCGGACGCTGAGCCTGATCGCGCCGTGCCTGGAGCTGGTGCGCGACGAGCGCCAGGACGCGACGGTGGACGTGGCGATCGGCAAGAAGTTCGGCGAGGTCAAGCCCAACCAGGACGCGCGGCGGGTGCTGGACCAGCTGACGACGTGGGCCGAGCAGTACCCGGACCGGCAGGGCGGCCAGGTGGCCGAGATCCCGCCGCCGTCGGTCAACCCGGACCACCTCAAGGGCGCACGCGACGTCCACTGCTGAGGCCGGGCCGCGGCTGAGGCACCGCGCGCCGGGCTCTCGCGGGTGGCGCTGGCGACGCCGGGCACCAGCGACGGCGGGCGCGGGGCACCAGCGACGGCGGGCGCGGGGCAACGGCGCGCGGGCGATCGTTTCCCGGCCCGGTGATTCTCGGCAGGTTCGTCGGATCGTTGAACAATCCGACGAACCTACGACCCGCCCGGTCGGACCGCCCGCGGGGTGGCACCTCCCCCGCACGGGGCTCGTTCTCCCCCGCGCGGGCGGTTTTCGGCAGGTTGGTCGGATCGTTCAACAACTTCCGCGAGGGACGTGGGGATTGAGGAATGCGGGGATTGTTGAACGATCCTCTCGGGTCAGACCTTGCTGAAGCCGTGTTCGACCAGGGCCGCGAAGAGGGCGTCGGCGATGCCCGGCGCGGCGGCGAACGTCGCGTCCGCGCCCAGTTCCGGAGTTTCACCCGGTAGGTACACGACCGCACCCGCCTCCCGCGCCACCAACGCGCCACCGGCCCAGTCCCACCGGCCCAGGGTGTGCTCGGCGTACGCGTCCAACCGACCCGCCGCCACCGCGCACAGGTCCAGCGACGCCGCCCCGGCCCGCCGGATGTCCCGCACGACCGTCGCCATCGACGCCCACGTCTCCGCCTGCCGCTTGCGCCGGTCCGCCCGGTAGGCGAACCCGTACCCGAGCAGCGTCAGGTCCAGCCGCGTCTGGGCGGACACCGCCAGCCGCCGCCCGTCCAACCACGCCCCGCCGCCCTGCCACGCCGTCCACACCCGCCCGCCGGCCGGCTCCACCACGGCCGCCGCCACGGACACCCCGTCCACCTGCGCCGCGATGGACACCGAGTAGTGGGGAATGCCGTACAGGTAGTTCACCGTGCCGTCGATCGGGTCCACGACCCAGGTCAGCCCCTCGACCTCGTCGCCGCCCTCCTCCTCGCCCACCACCGGCTCACCGGGCCGCAGCTCCGCCAGTCGCCGCCGCACGAGCCGCTCGGACGCCCGGTCGGCGGCCGTGACCACGTCGGTGATGCTGCTCTTCGTGTCGAAATCGGACACGGCGGCGGCCCGCATCGACTGCACGAGGTCGCCCGCCTCGCGCCCGACCTGCACCGCGACGTCGACCAATGCGCCTGGATCCAACGGCAAGGTGTTCCTCCTGCGTCACTCTCACGGGACTATCGGGGAAGTCCAGGCTAAGGTCTGCGGCCACGGTTACTGAATCGAGTAGGAAGGGCCACGGGGATGGGCATGACCCGCGGGTTCGGCGTGGACATCGGCGGTTCGGGCATCAAGGGCGGCCTGGTGGACCTGGAGGCGGGCGCGCTGGACGGTGAGCGCCTGCGCATCGTGACGCCGCAGCCCTCGACGCCCGACGCGGTCGCCGACGTGGTCGCCGAGATCGTCGAGAAGTTCGGCTGGGACGGCCCCGTGGGTGTCACCCTCCCGTGCGTCGTCAAGAAGGGTGTCGCGCACACCGCCGCGAACGTCGACAAGGCGTGGATCGGCACGGACGCGGCCGAGCTGTTCGCCCGGCGCCTCGGGAAGCCGAAGGAGGAGGTCGTCGTGCTCAACGACGCCGACGCCGCCGGCATCGCCGAGATGCGCTTCGGCTCCGGGCAGGGCAAGGACGGCCTGGTCGTCCTGCTGACGTTCGGCACGGGCATCGGCAGCGCCCTGTTCGTCGACGGCGAGCTGATCCCCAACACCGAGTTCGGCCACCTGGAGGTCGACGGGCACGACGCGGAGAAGCGCGCCGCCGCCTCGGTGAAGGAGGACAAGGGCCTGAGCTGGGCGGAGTGGGCGCCGCGGGTGTCGCGGTACCTGAACGTGCTGGAGGACCTCATCTGGCCCGACCTGGTGATCGCGGGCGGCGGGGTCAGCAAGAAGGCGGAGAAGTGGCTGCCGCTGCTGGAGGTCCGCACCGAGGTCGTCGCGGCGGCGCTGAAGAACGACGCGGGCATCGTCGGCGCGGCCGTGGCCGCCACGCACGGTCTCCGACACTGAACCATTCGCGTTCGTTCTAGCTGCGGAAACGCGTGTCGATGCGCATCTGATGCGGGTGATGCGCATCTGCGCGCGATTCTCGTCGTTACAATGGAACGGTGCCCCGCCGACGAACATCCGGCGGGCTCTCCCCCGTACTCCGGCGACCGAGGTTCGCGCCCTTCGGTTTGCCTTGATCGACAGTCGCGAAAGGGCGTACGTGGCAGCCGCGAAGACGACTCAGGCAGCTAAGGCTGACGCCGAGGAGACGCCCAAGGCCACCTCGGCGAGGAAGGCCCCGGCCAAGAAGCCGGCGGCGAAGACCGCCGCGGCGGGCAAGACGGCCACGCGGGCGCCGCGCAAGACGGCCGCCAAGGCCGGCGCCGCCGCGCCGGCGAAGGCGAAGAAGCCCGGCGAGGGCGACGAGCCCGAAGACCTCGAAGCCCTGCCGGGTGACGAGGACCTGGTCGACGACGTCGAACTGATCGACGAGCCCGTCGAGGACGAGCCGGCCGAGGAGGAGGCCAAGCCGGGCGAGGGCGACTTCGTCTGGGACGAGGAGGAGTCCGAGGCCCTGCGGCAGGCCCGCAAGGACGCGGAGCTCACCGCGTCGGCCGACTCCGTCCGCGCCTACCTCAAGCAGATCGGCAAGGTCGCCCTGCTCAACGCGGAGGAGGAGGTCGAGCTCGCCAAGCGCATCGAGGCCGGCCTCTACGCCGCCGAGCGGGTCCGCCGCGCCGAGGAGGAGAGCGAGAAGCTCACCCCGCAGCTGCGCCGCGACCTGCGGTGGATCGTGCGGGACGGCGAGCGCGCCAAGAACCACCTGTTGGAGGCCAACCTCCGCCTGGTGGTGTCGCTGGCCAAGCGCTACACCGGCCGCGGCATGGCGTTCCTCGACCTGATCCAGGAGGGCAACCTGGGTCTGATCCGCGCGGTCGAGAAGTTCGACTACACCAAGGGCTACAAGTTCTCGACCTACGCGACGTGGTGGATCCGCCAGGCCATCACCCGCGCGATGGCCGACCAGGCGCGCACCATCCGCATCCCGGTGCACATGGTCGAGGTCATCAACAAGCTCGGCCGCATCCAGCGCGAGCTGCTCCAGGACCTGGGCCGCGAGCCCACGCCGGAGGAGCTGGCCAAGGAGATGGACATCACCCCGGAGAAGGTGCTGGAGATCCAGCAGTACGCCCGGGAGCCCATCTCGCTGGACCAGACGATCGGCGACGAGGGCGACAGCCAGCTCGGTGACTTCATCGAGGACTCGGAGGCCGTGGTGGCCGTGGACGCGGTGTCGTTCACGCTGCTCCAGGACCAGCTCCAGTCCGTGCTGGCGACGCTGTCCGAGCGCGAGGCGGGCGTGGTCCGGCTGCGCTTCGGCCTGACCGACGGCCAGCCGCGCACGCTGGACGAGATCGGCCAGGTCTACGGGGTGACGCGGGAGCGCATCCGGCAGATCGAGTCGAAGACGATGTCGAAGCTCCGCCACCCGTCGCGCTCGCAGGTGCTGCGCGACTACCTGGACTGAGCTTCCGCGACACGGCGAACGCCGGTGGCCCTTCGGGGTCACCGGCGTTTTCCTTTTCGGAGGACCCGCACTCCGGGAGGCCGCCGTGAAACCCAAATACGCTCCGCTGACGGACCGCTTGGCCGCGCTCGCCGATGAGGGTCGGGAGGTCGTCGACATGGCGTTCGCCGACATCGCTGGACTGGTGCGCGGAGGCCTGCCACCGGGCGCCTACGACACGCGGCAGTGGTGGGCGAACAGCACGCTGTCCCAGGCGCGGGCGTGGCGGGCCGCCGATTGGCACGTGGCTGCGGTCGACTTCAGTCGGCAGCGGGTCCGGTTCGAGCGCGGGCGGGACGGTCGGGCGTACACCCGCCGGGCCGCCGTCGAGCCGCCGGTGCGGTTGGAGGCCGAGCCGGACATGCCCGAGGTGGACGTGCGGGTTCGGACGACATGGCGGCGCGCGGGTGAGGTCGCGCTGGATGGGGGTGGCGGTCTCCTGTTCCCGCCGGTGCCGCCGCGTCCCGGGCTGTACCGGCTCACGTTCTCCGGCATGCCGAGCCAGGAGCGGCCGGCTGTCTACGTCGGTGAGAGCGGCGACCTCCGCGGTCGGTTCCGCCTCTACCGGACGCCCGGTCCCACACAGCAAACCAACGTCCGGCTCAACGATGAGATGATCAACCACCTCCGCGCGGGCGGGCGGGTCGTGGTGGCGGTGGCCACCGAGGCGGAGGTCGAGGTGTTCGGGGAGGTCCGCCCGTTGTCCTTCCGGCGGAAGTCGGCTCGGGTCGCGGCTGAGCACGCCGCGCTCGCCGGGCTCTACCTCGACGGCTCGCGGGAGGTGGTCAACCGCGATCCGGAGGTTGGTTGACGGCCGGTGAATCGGACACCGGGCGTCCGGATCGTGGAATACCAGGCTCTGTTCGCTCTCGGCTGACCAAAGTGTTACCCGTCACAGCAAGGAGCATTCCGGGCCCACCGTTCGGAGCAGCGGACGTGCGTCCGTTGTCGTATTCGCAGGTCCGAAAGCGTTGGCGTGACAGCGGAACGTGAGCGGTTCCCCTGGCGAACCGGTGGAAGTTCCGCGTTCGAACGTCCTGGTGTCCGGGTAAATGACGAGTGACGCGGGTCGCCACGACCTCGGGAACACTGACTTACGCCCGTGCGTCTGCAAGAGTGGAAGCAGCGAGCACGACGCACCCGCCAGATGCGGAGTGGTCGCAGCTAGGTGTGAGGGCACCGAACCACGGTGCCGGGACGGAGGGAGATTTCCATGACTACCACGCTCACCCGCCCCGCTTTGACCGCTGCCGACCGCTGCGACCGCTGCGGGGCTGCTGCCCAGGTGCGCGCCGTGCTCCCGTCCGGGGGCGAGTTGCTGTTCTGCGGGCACCACGCCCGCGAGCACAGCACGAAGCTGCGCGAACTCGCTGCTGAACTGCAGCAGGGCTGATCACGGCGGGCCCGCGGCCCGCCAGCACCCTAGCCGTCCGGGGCGGGGATCCGATCATCGGATCCCCGCCCCCCTGCATGTGCGCGAACCGACACGCCCGACCCCGGGGTCAGACCTCGGACAGGACGGGCTCGAAAGCCAGCTCCGCGGCGCCCAACAGCTTCGCGTCCCGGCCCAGCGGCGAGGACAGGATGCGGGTCCCGCCGACGGCGCGGCTGACCAGGGAGCGCTTCTGCACCACCCCGCGCACCTCGTCCACCACCTGGTCGGGCAACGCGGTGAACAGGTCGCCCAGGACCACCAGTTCCGGCCCCAGCATGTTGACCACGGTGACCAGCCCCATCGCCAGCCACTCGGTGAACTCGCCCAACCGGTGCGCCACGGCCTCCGGCGACGCCGCCAACGACCGCAGCTCCGCCACGACGGCACCGCGCGGCGCGTCCTCGGGCAGCGCCAGCGCCCGGCACAGCGCCGCCTCCCCCACCTCGGTCTCCCAGCACCCCTGGCAGCCGCAGTAGCACCGCCGCCCGCCGGGCCGCACGACCATGTGCCCCAGCTCGCCGACGTACCCGCCGGTGCCCCGCAACGGCATCCCGGACGAGATCACGCCGCCGCCGACACCCACGTCCGCGGAGATGTAGACCATGTCCGACGACCCGCGGGCCGCGCCGCGCACGTGCTCGGCCAGCGCGCCCAGCTCGGCGTCGTTGCCGACCTGGACGGGCACCTTCAGCACCGCCGACAGCCGCGACCCCAGGGCCACGTCCGTCCAGTGCAGGTTGGGGGCCTCGTGCACGAGACCGTCCGACCGCCGCACCACACCCGGCACGGACACGCCCACCCCGACCGGCACCACGTCCAGCTCGTCGGCCAGCAGCTTGGCGGAGTCGGCGATGTGCGTGATCACCTCACCGGGGTCGCGGGACCGGTGGTGCAGGTTCCACGAGTCGCGCCCGAGGATGTCGCCGCCCAGCCCGACGAACGCCATCGCCACCTGCTCGACGCGGACGTCGATGGCCATCACGACCGCGGCGTGCGGTTGCGGCAGCACCAGCAGTGACGGCCGCCCGGCGCCGGAGCGCTGGGCGGGGACGCGTTCGGCCACCACGCCGGACTCGGCCAGCCCGTCCACCAGGGCCTTGATCGTGCTGCGGTTGAGCCCGAGCTCGGCCGCGAGCGACGCCCTGGTGGACGGTCCGTCCACGTGCAGCTTGCGCAACAGCGCGGTGCGGTTGTGCCTGCGGACCTCGTCGGGCCGGGCACCGGCGGTGGGGGTGCTCACGTCAGCGCGGTGCGACCGCCGCCCGGCGACGGGACAGCGCGTCGACGCTGGCGGCCAGCAGCAACACCAGGCCGGTCACGATGTAGACGACGGCGGCGGGCTGGTCGAGCAGGCCCATGCCGTTGTTGATGGTCGCGATCACCGCCGCGCCGATCACGGCGTCCCGCATGCGGCCCTTGCCGCCGAACAGCGAGGTGCCGCCGATCACGGCCGCGCCGACCGACAGCAGCAGGGTGTTGCCGCCACCGGCGTTCGGGTCGACCGAGCCGACCTTGGACGAGTACACGATCGCGCCGATCGCCGCGGCCGAGGAGCAGATCACGAACACGCTCATGCGGATCTGCGCCACGTTGATGCCCGCGCGGTTCGCGGCTTCCTTGTTGCCGCCCACGGCGTACACGTGCCGGCCGTAGCGGGTGCGCTCCAGCACGAACGTGCCGACCACCAGCAGCGCCAGCACGATGGGCACCACGTACGGCACGCCCGTGATCACCACGACGGAGGTCTGGGACCGGTTGAGCGTCAGCAGGTAGGTGCCGACCGCGCCGAGCAGCACGACCGCGCCGACCTTGGTCAGCACCAGCGGGGTGGGAGGAGCGACCAGACCCTTGCGCAGCCTGGAGAAATGCCTGCCGAGCACGACGGCAGCATAACCGCCGACCGCGATCACGAAGAGCGCCCAGGAACCGGTGGTGGACAGGTTGCCGTTGGTGACCTTGAACAGCACGTCGTTGTTCAGGCCGAGCACGCCGCCCTGGCCGATGAACTGGAGCACGACACCGCTCCACGCGAGGAACAGCGCCAGCGTCACCACGAACGACGGGATGCCGACCTTGGCGACGAGGAAGCCGGTGATGCAGCCGATGGCGGTGCCCACGCAGATCGCCAGCAGCATCTCGACCCACGGGTTGGCCGGGACGCCGATCAGCGCGATGACCAGCGCGACGACGGAGAGCGCGGCGCCCGCCCAGATCCGCATCAGCACGGCGAGGACGGCACCGAGCGCCAGCAGCGCGCAGAAGGTGTAGAAGACCGTGTCGCCCATGCCGCCGAGCAGGTTGCCGCCCTTGTTCAGGTGCAGCGCCATGACCGCGGCGCACACGCCGGACGCGGTGCCGGCGGACAGGTCGATCTCGCCGAGCAGCAGCACGAACACCAGGCCCATCGCGATGATGGTGATGCTCGCGCCCTGCTGGAGGAGGTTCGCGATGTTGCCCAGGGTCAGGAACGTCTCGTCGAGCGAGCTGAACACGACGAGCAGCACGAGCAGGCCCAGGAGGGCGGGCAGCGGGCCGAGTTCACCGCCGCGCAGGCGGGCGGTGTAGTCGCGCACCGCCTCGCCGGTCGAGCGGGACGTGGTGTCGATGCCGAAGTCCGAGATCGCGCCCGCGGCCGGGGGCGGGGTGTCCTGGGACGACGTCTCGCTGGTGGTGTTGGTCATGCCGGGGTCCTCAGATGGTGGCGGATTCGGGGCGGGCGATGCCGAGGTCGCCGGAACGACCCGCGGTGATCAGCTCCACGACCTGGCCGTGGGTGACGTCCTTGGTGAGCACCTCGGCGGCCATGCGGCCGAGGTAGAGGCACGCGATGCGGTCCGCGACCTCGAAGACGTCGTTCATGTTGTGGCTGATCAGGACGACGCCGAGGCCCTGTTCGGCGAGCCTGCGCACGAGGTCGAGCACCTGCCGGGTCTGGGCGACGCCGAGGGCGGCGGTCGGCTCGTCCAGCAGGACGACCTTGCTGTTCCAGAGCACGGCCTTGGCGATCGCGACGGTCTGCCGCTGGCCGCCGGACAGCGAGGCGACCTGGGTGCGCACGGACTTGACCGTGCGGACGCTCAGCGAGGTCAGGGTCTTGCGGGCGGCCTGCTCCATGTCGGCCTCGTCGAGCAGGCCGACCTTGCCGCGCTCGCGGCCGAGGAACATGTTCTGGACGATGTCGAGGTTGTCGCACAGCGCGAGGTCCTGGTAGACGACCTCGATGCCGAGGGCGGCGGCGTCGCGCGGCCCGTGGACGTGGACCGGCTGCCCTTCGAAGAGCACCTCGCCGGAGTCGATCGGGTGGATGCCCGCGATGCACTTGACCAGCGTCGACTTGCCCGCGCCGTTGTCGCCGACCAGCGCGGTCACCTCACCGGGCTGGACGGTGAAGTCGATGTCGTGCAGGACGTGCACGGGGCCGAAGCTCTTGTTCACGCCGCGCAGTTCGAGGATCGGCTCAGTCACTTGAGGTCTCCTGGGGTGAGTGCGCGCCGGTGCGGGGTGTGGTGAGGCCACACCCCGCATCGGCGAGCGCTGGATTACTTGATGCCCAGCTCGGTGCAGGCGGCCTGGGTGTCGGCGACGCAGATCTCCGAGGCCTTGACGAAGCCCGCGTCCACGACGGTCTTCACCTTGTCCTTGGTGATCAGCTGCGCGGTCAGCAGCACCGACTTGACGTCGCGGTTGCCCTTGGTGTCCTTGGTGACGCCGGTGGCGAGCTTGTCGGCGGCGGCGGTGTCGCCCTTGGCCAGCGCGGCGGCCAGCTTGGCGGCGGCCTGGGCCTCCTCGGCGATCGGCTTGAAGACGGTCATGAACTGGTCGCCGCGCAGGACGGCCTGCAGGCCCTCCGGGGTGGCGTCCTGGCCGGTGACCGGGACCTTGCCGTTGAGGCCGTACTTCTTCAGCACGGTGATCACCGCGCCGGCGAGGCCGTCGTTGGCGGCGACGACGCCGTCGACCTTCTGGCCGTTGCCGGTCAGGATCTGCTCGAAGGTGGTGCCGCCCTTCTGGTTGTCCCAGCCCTCGATGGGCTGCGACTGGACCAGCTTGTAGTCGCCGGACTCGTACTTGGGCTTGAGGACCTTCTGCTGGCCCTCGTGGAACAGGGTCGCGTTGTTGTCGGTCGGGGCGCCCTCGATCTCGATGACCTCGGCCGGCTTCTTGCCCGGGGCGAGCTTGGCGAGGCCCTCGACGAGGCCCTGGCCCTGCAGCTCGCCGACCTTCACGTTGTCGAAGGAGACGTAGTACTTCGAGCTGCCGCCCAGGTTGAGCCGGTCGTAGTCGATGACGGCGATGCCCTGCGCCTCGGCCTTCTTCGCGACCGCCGCGCCGATCTCGCTGTTCGGGGTGGCGATGATGAGGACCTTGACGCCGGCGTTGATCATGCCGTCCGCGAGGGTCGAGAACTTCTGCACGTCACCCTGGGCGTTCTGGATGTCGGGCGTCAGACCTTCGGCCTTGAGGGCCTTCTCCAGGAGCGGCTTGTCGAAGCCCTCCCAGCGTGCGGAGGTGGCGGTTTCGGGGAGGATGACGCCGACCTTCGCGCCGCCCGAGCCGCTGTCAGTGTTCGTGCCCGTGGTGGTGCCACCGCCGGACGTGTTGGCGCCGCACGCCGTCATGGCAACGGCGAGGCCAGTGCCGACGGCGATGAGGGCGAGGCTCTTGCTGCGCATCCGCATCCCTTTCAGAGCTACGCGGGAAATGTTGTGGCGCACAACGTATGCCGGGACAGGCGGTGACCGGAAGCACACTTGACCGATAAAGTAGGCACGATGAGCTAACGACGAGGTAACCGAACGGACATCTGCCTACTCCGGATGCAGTAGCCGGTTACGACCGGTCACCTGAGGGGTTACGTGGGGTTTGTTGCGAGCCACTGCGAATGGCAGGGCCCGCGCGGCCTCCAACACGCCCACCACAGCTCGCCGCAACCCCCACCGCCCGCCGCCCGCCGCAGCATCACGCCGCAACCCGCCACCGCGCCCTGCCACCGCCGCAGCCCTCACCGGCCGCCGCCACCCCACGCCCCCCGGCCACCGCCGCAACCACCACCGCCAGCCACCGCCGCCCGCAGCCGCAGCCAGCCCCGCCACCGCCAGCCGCCTGCCACCGCCGCCCGCAGCCAGCCGCCACCGCCGCCCGCAGCCCGCCACCGCAGCCCGCCACCGCAGCCGCCGCCAGCCCTGCCGCAGTCGCTCGTGTGCGCTGCGGGCGGGCCGGAATTGTCGGTGGTCGGTGGGATCATGGAGACGGGGGCCGGAGGCCACGCCGAGCCACTCCGGAAGGCTGGGGGCTCACGGCGGCCGGGGCGAGGGCGGCGGGGCGCGGCTGGGCGGCGAATTGGCGAGCGGTCCGATGAGCGGCGACTGGCTGGGGTGGGCCGGATGCGCAGTGCCGCGGGGGCGTTACCAGGAGCGCAGGGTGGCGATCCGCTCTTCAAGTTGCTCGATCGAAGCCATCGCCGTGGGCGGTCCGCCGCAGTACTCGCGCAGCTGGTTGTGGATCTTCCCGTGTGGCTTCTTGGTGCGGTGGTGGTGCATGGCGACCAAGGTGTTCAGTTCCTTGCGCAGGGCCGCCAAGCGTTCCTGCACGCTCGCCGGTCGCGCGGCCGGGGCGGGAGCGGCCACCGGGGCGGAGGCGGCCTTGCGGCTGGCTTCGACCAGTTGCTTCTCCTGGCGTTGCCGCAGCAGGGCTCGCACCTGGTCGGGCTCCAGCAGGCCCGGCAGGCCCAGGTACTCCTGCTCCTCCTCGCTGCCCGCGAACGCCGCCGTCCCGAACGACGACCCGTCGTAGATCACCTGGTCCAGCTCGGCCGACGCGCCCAGCGCCGTGTACGCGCGCTCCTCCTCGCCCGGCTCGTCCTGGACCTGGTTGGCCTGCGACAGCAGCTCGTCGTCCCAGCCGTCCTTCTCCCGGTGCGGCTTGCCCAGGACGTGGTCGCGTTGCTGCTCCAGCTCGCTGGCCAACCCCAGCAGCACCGGCACGCTGGGCAGGAACACGCTCGCCGTCTCACCCTTGGCCCTCGCCCGCACGAAACGGCCGATCGCCTGCGCGAAGAACAACGGCGTGGAGGCGCTGGTCGCGTACACACCAACCGCCAAGCGCGGCACGTCCACGCCCTCGGACACCATCCGGACCGCGATCATCCACCGGTCCGTCGACTCCGAGAACTCGGCGATCCGCCCCGACGCCTTCGGGTCGTCGGACAGCACCAGCGTCGCGTCGTGGCCCGTGGTCCGCTTCAGGATCTCCGCGTACGCCTTCGCCACCGTCTGGTCGGTCGCGATCACCAGCCCACCGGCGTCGGGCATGCCGCCCTCGCGCAACTGGGTCAGCCGCACGTCCGCCGCCTTCAACACCGACGGGATCCACTCGCCGGTCGGGTCCAGCGCCACGCGCCACGCCCGCGCCGTCTGCTCCTGGGTCAGCGGCTCGCCCAACCGGGCGGAGAACTCCTCGCCCGCGCTGGTCCGCCAGCTCGCCTCGCCCGAGTACGCCAGGAAGATCACCGGCCGGACGACGCCGTCCTTGAGCGCGTCGGAGTACCCGTACGAGTGGTCGGACTTGCTGCGCTGCACGCCGTCCGGACCGGGCTCGTAGCTGATGAACGGGATGGGCGAGTCGTCCGACCGGAACGGCGTGCCGGTCAGGCACAGCCGCCGCGTCGCGGGCGTGAACGCCTCCCGGATCGCGTCACCCCACGACTTCGCGTCGCCGCCGTGGTGCACCTCGTCCAGCAGGACCAGGGTCTTGCGGTTCTCCGTGCGCACCCGGTGCAGCGTCGGGTGCGCGGCGACCTGCGCGTAGGTCACCGCCACGCCGTGGTAGTCGCGGGAGGTCACCGCGTTGGTGTTGCGGAAGTTCGAGTCGATCGCGATGCCCACGGCCGCCGCCGCCTGCGCCCACTGGTGCTTGAGGTGCTCGGTCGGCGCGACGATCGTCACCGCCTCGACCGTGCGGTCGGCGAGCAGTTCGGCCGCGACGCGCAGCCCGAACGTGGTCTTGCCGGCGCCCGGCGTCGCGACGGCGAGGAAGTCCTTGGGCCCGGCGGCCAGGTACTTGGTCAGGGCGCGCCGCTGCCAGGCGCGGAGCGGGCGGGTCGTGGCGACTTGCGGTAGCGACAACCTCTGAACCCCTCCTGCGCCCCGGTGAACATGCGAATGCCCTCGGGTGGATGACCGTCGAGGGCACCGACAGCTTACCTGCCGGCCCGGCGACACCTCGGCTCCGATGCCGCGAAATCACCCGCGATGCACCATGCTTGACCCTGCGATGGGTTCGCCGACTGACGAGACGGCACGCAGCAGGCCCCGGAAGGGACCACTGCGGCTGTTGGCGCGCACGCTGTCCAAGGCCTGGGAGGGCAGCATCTTCTCCGAGGCCGCCGAGGCGGCGTTCTGGCAGACCCTGTCCTTCCCGCCGCTGCTCCTGGGCCTGCTCGGCTCGATGGGCTACCTCGGCGACTGGCTGGGCCCCGAGGTGGTCAGCGCGGTCAAGGACCGGATCATCTCGACCTGCCGGACGATCTTCAGCCAGGACGTCGTCAACGGCGTGATCGCGCCCACGGTCGACCAGATCCTGACCATCGGCAAGGGCGAGATCGTGTCGGTGGGCTTCCTGATCTCGTTGTGGGCGGGCTCGTCGGCGATGTCGTCGTTCGTGGACGCCATCACCGCCGCGCACGACCAGTACGGCGTGCGCAACGAGGTGTGGCAGCGCATCTTCGCGCTCCTGCTCTACATGGTGAGCCTGGTCCTGCTGATCGTCGGGCTGCCGGTGCTGGCGCTGGGCCCGGACCTGCTGCCGGAGATCTTCCCGAGCGGGTGGCGCGCCACCATCGAGTTCTGGCTGAGCGCCTTCTACTACCCCGGCGTCGCGGTGCTGCTGGTCGTGGCGTTGGCGACGCTCTACAAGGTGTCGCTGCCCAACAAGTTGCCGTGGCACCGGTTGCTGCCGGGCGCGGTGCTGGCGATGGCGGTGTTCCTGCTGTCGTCCATCGGGCTGCGCCTCTACATCCGGTGGATCACCACGACCGGCTACACCTACGGCGCGCTGGCCACGCCCATCGCGTTCCTGCTCTTCGCGTTCTTCATCGGCCTGGCCATCACCATCGGCGCGTACTTCAACAGCGCCATCCAGGAGATGTGGCCCGCGAAGATGACCCGTCGGCAGCGCCGGCGGTGGCGGCGGCTGGAGCTGGAACGGGCCGCCGAACGCATCCGGTCCGACGAGGGCAAGCAGGCCTGGCAGCCGACCGAGGTGACCTCCCCGGCGGACACGACGCCGACCGAGCGGCTGCCCGTGGAGCGCAAACCGTAGTTTGTGGCCCGTGGACCTTCGCCGGCTGCGGTACCTGTGCGCGGTGGTCGAGGAGCGGCACCTGACCCGCGCCGCCGAACGCCTGGGCGTCCGAGCGTCGTCGCTGAGCCAGCAGATCATCGCGCTGGAACGCGAGCTGGACGTCACCCTGTTCACCCGGACCCCGGCGGGCATGACGCCCACCGCGGCGGCACTGGCCCTGCTCCCCCACGCCCGCCGCATGCTCGACGCGGCCGAGGTCGCCGTGCGGGCGGTCCGGGACAGCGCGGACCGGCCGTTGCGGGTGGGGGTGACGCCGGGCGCGCCGCCGGCGGTGCTGCCCGCCCTGCACACGGCCGAGGCGGTCGAACTGGTGGACCTGCAGGCGGCGCGGCAGCTGGAGCTGGTGCAGGGCGGCGGGCTGGACGCCGGGCTGATCGCGTTGCCCGAGGCGGTCGACGGTCTGCGGACCGCGGTGGTGAGCGACAGTCCGTTGGGGGTGCTGGTCGCCGACACGCACCCGCTGGCGGGGCGTGACGAGGTCGAGTGGGCCGAGTTGACCGGCCGTGACCTGCTGCTCTACGACCGCGACCTCGCCCCCGGCTACCACGACGCGCTGCTGGACGGGTGTGCGGCCGCGGGCTGGCGGCCCCGGGTGCGCTCCGGGCCGTCACGGCGGTCGCTGTTCGTCGCGGAACTGCGCCACGGGGGCGATGTGGTGGCGCTGCGCCCGCGATGGGACCGGTCCGAGGGTCTGCATTGGGCGGCTCTGCGCGAAGCGCCCCGCGTCCGGCACGCGCTGGTGTGGAGCCCGGTGCACGACCAGGCCGAACGGCTGGCCGCCCTCGCCCGGGAGCTGTGACCACGCCCACACCGGGGATGAGCGCGCGTACCCGGCTGCCTGGCGTGTTGGGCCGTGCCGAACGGGCGTGAGGTCGATCCTCGTGGACACCGCCGCCCGCGCCGGTATTGCCTGGTCACGTCACCGACACGAGGAGGACGTCATGGCGATGCGGCAGTGGGGTTTCGTCTACTTCGCCCAGGGCAGCGACCCCGGCTGGAACGTGACCGTGGCCGACACCGGGGCGTGCAAGACCGTCCTGGTCGGCCTGGGCCGGGTGGAGCAGGTCGTGGCCGCCGCCGAGCGGCTGGTCGAGGAGGGCGCGGAGCTGGTCGAGCTGTGCGGGGCGTTCGGACCCGTGTGGACGGCCCGGGTCGTCGACGCGGTGGGCGCACGCGTGCCGGTGGGCAGCGTCGCCTACGGCGCCGAGGCGACCCGGCAGCTCTACGACCTGTTCGAGCGGTGACCTACTCGCCGCCGCCCTTGGGCAGGCCGTCGAAGATCTTCTTGCAGTCCGGGCACACCGGGGAGCCCGGCTTCGGCGACCGCGTCACCGGGAACACCTCGCCGCACAGCGCCACCACGTGCGTGCCCATGACCGCGCTCTCGGCGATCTTGTTCTTGCGCACGTAGTGGAACATCTTCGGGGTGTCGTCCCCGGTGTGGTCGGTGCCTTCCGGGCGGACGTCGACCTCGGGCAGAGTCTGCGTGCTCACGTCCCCAGCTTACCTGGGAGGATGGCCCCTCGTGAGTACGCCGAGCATCACCGACGAGGTCCGCACCGCCCTGGCCGAGAACCGGCCCGTGGTCGCCCTGGAATCCACCATCCTGTCCCACGGCCTGCCGCCCGGCCGCAACCGCGAGGTCGCCGCGCGCCTGGAGGACGTCGTGCGGAAGGCGGGCGCGGTGCCCGCCACGATCGCGGTGCTGGGCGGGGTGCCGAAGGTCGGCCTGACCGACGCCGAGCTGGACCACGTCTGCGACCCGGCCAACGACCTGGTCAAGCTGTCCCGGCGGGACCTGGGCGCGGCCTACGCGTTGAAGAAGGACGGCGCGACCACCGTCGCCTCGACCTCCGCCATCGCGCGCCAGGCCGGTGTCACGGTGTTCGCCACCGGCGGCCTGGGCGGCGTGCACCGGGGCGCGCGGGAGACCTGGGACGTGTCCGCCGACCTCGACGTGCTGGCCACCACGCCGATCCTGGTGGTGTGCTCGGGCGTGAAGTCGATCCTGGACATCCCGGCCACCCTGGAGCTGCTGGAGACCCGGTCGGTGCCCGTGCTGGGCTACCGGACCGACTCCTTCCCCGCGTTCTACCGGCGCGAGTCCGGCCACGCCGTGCCGTGGCGGGTGGACGCGCCGGAGCAGGCGGCGGCCGTCGTCGCGGCGCACTTCGGGCAGGTGCCGGGCAGCGCGGGCGTGCTGCTGGCCAACCCGATCCCGGCCGAGTACGAGATGGACCGGGACCTGCACGACCGGCTGCTGCGCGAGGGCCTGGAGAAGACCCGGGACGTGCACGGCAAGGACGTCACGCCGGCGTTGCTGGAGCACTTCCACACCGCCAGCGGCGGCGTGAGCCTGGACGCCAACGAGGCGCTGGTGCTGTCCAACGCGGCCCTGGCCGCCGAGGTGGCCGTGGAGCTGGCGAAGTGACGTCGATCGTCGTCGTCGGGGACGCCGGGCTGGACGTGGTGGCCCGGCACTCCGGCCCGATCGTCCACGGCGGCGACTCGCGCGCCAAGGTCACCATCGAGCCCGGTGGCGCGGGCGCGAACACGGCGGTGTGGCTGGCGGCGTGCGGCGCGACGCCCACGCTGGTCGCCCGGGTGGGCGCGGACTCGGCCGGCCGGCAGGTGCACGCGGAGCTGACCGCGGCGGGCGTGCGGTGCGCGTTCGCCGTGGACACCGAGGCCGCCACCTGCTGCGTCGTGGTCCTGGTGGACGACACCGGGCAGCGCACCATGCTGCCCGACCGGGGCGCGAACGCCCGCTTCTCCCCCGCCGACCTCGACCCCGGGCTGCTGCGCGGGGTCAAGCACCTGCACCTGTCCGGGTACGTCCTGCTCGACGCCTCCTCCCGGCCCGCCGGGCTGGCGGTGCTGCGCGCGGCCCGCGAGGCCGGGCTGACCACCTCGGTGGACCCGCAGTCGGCGGCGTTGGTCTACGACGGGTTCCTGGACGACATCGCCGGGGTGGACCTGCTGCTGCCCAACACCGAGGAGCTGGTCGCGCTCACCGGGTCGCCGGAGCCGGGCAGCGCCGCCGCCCTGCTCGACGTGGTGGGAGCGGTCGCGCTGACCTCGGGCGCGGACGGCGCGAGCTGGGTGGACCGCCAGGGCGTGCTGTCGGTGCCCGCGCTGGACGTGGAGTGCGTGGACTCGACGGGCGCCGGGGACGCGTTCGACGCCGGGCTGCTCGCGGCGTGGCTCAGTGGCGCGTCGCGGGAGGACTCCCTGGTCGGGGGCGTCCGGGCGGCGGCCTCGGCGGTGTCGAACGTGGGCGCCCAGCCGGTGGCGCAGGCGCAGCCGGTGGCGAGGGCTCAGCCGTCGATGACCTGATGCCCGCGGGCCTCGATGGCGCGGTGCTCCTTGACGAACCGGTTGGCCTTCTCCGCCTTGCGTGGGGGCCGGTCGTTCGCGATGAGCACCGCCATCCACGGCAGCGGCACGGACAGCACGAGGAACAGCAGCGCGAGCCACCACGTCTGGTAGAAGACCATGGCCAGGGCCAGGCACGGGATGCGGGCGCCCATCATGATCGCGTACTTGCGCTTGCGAGCGGCGTGCTGCTCCTCGTAGGAGGGCGCCGCTTCGGTGATCAGCACCGGGGTGCCGTCGCGCTCGTGGTCGACCATGTGTTCCATAGTCCCACTGCTCGCCCTACCGCGACACCGTCAGGGTGGTGTATTCGAGCACGTTCGCGCCGGGTGACCGTACGATCCGACCGTGGTGGCCCTTGATCGGCTGGTGGACGTGCTCGGCAGCCTGGGCACGCACCTGAGCTGCGCGCCCCGGGGCCGGGACGTGGAGCTGCGCGGGGTGGCCCTGCACGACCCCGCCGAACCCGCCACCGCCGCCCCCGACGACGTCCTGCTCGGCCTGGGCGTGCCGACCCCCACCGCCGCCGCCCGCCTGGTCGGCTCGACCGCCGCGGCGGCCGTGGTCCTGCACGGCCGGCCGCCGCTGGACGAGCGGGTGGTGGCCGCCGCCAAGCGCTCGGGCGCGGCGGTGCTGCTGGTGGAGCCGTCCGTGGCGTGGGGGCAGCTGGCGAACGTGGCGCAGACGCTGGTCCTGGGCGGGCAGCGCAAGGGGTCCGGCGACCTGTTCGCCGTGGCCGACGCCATCGCCGCCGTGGTGGGCGGCCCGGTCACCATCGAGGACCAGCAATCGCGCGTCCTGGCCTACTCCTACCGGCAACAGGGCGTGGACCAGGTGCGCGTCCAGACCATCCTGGGCCGGCGGGTGCCCGAGGAGGCCCGGCAGGCCCTGGACGACTACGGCGTGTTCACCCACCTGTCCCGCAGCGACGAGCCGCTGTTCGTGCCCAAGCTCACCGACCAGCTCGGGGGCCGGCTGGTGGCCGCGGTCCGGGCCGGCCGCGAGCTGCTCGGCTCGGTGTGGGTCGAGGTGGACCGGGACGTGGACCAGGCCCGGCACGCGGCGCTGGCCGACGGCGCGCGGACCGCCGCCCTGCACCTGCTGCGCGCGAGGGCGTCGGCGGACCTGGAGCGCCAGGCCGAGGCGGACCTGGTGATCGGGGCGCTGGACAGCGGCGCCAACCTGCCCCGCCTGGGGCTCCCGCCGACCGACCTGCGGGTGATCGCCGTGCAGGCCCACGCCGGCGAGGGCGAGCACGGCGCGGCGCTGCTCGCGTTCGAGCGGGCCACGGCGGGTTTCGGCTGGTCACGGCCGGGGCGCAGCGCCCTGTTCGGGAACGTCCTCTACACCGTGCTGCCGTGCGGCGACGACCCGTCGGCGGCGGTCGAGTGGGTCCGCTCGCTCAAGCGCGAACTGCCGGCGGAGGTCGTGGTCGAGGCCGGCATCGGGGGCCGGGCGGAGGCCGCCCAGCTGCCGGCGTCGCGCCACGAGGCCGACGAGTGCCTGGCGCTGTCGGTCGGCGAGCCGGTCGTCTACGACCACGCCTGGGCGAAGGTCCTGCTCCGACGGCTCGCGGCGGCGGCGGCCGGCGGCCGGCTGCCGGTCCGGGGGCCGGTGGCGGAACTGGTCCGGCACGACGAAGAGCACGGAACGCACTACGCGGCCACCTTGCGGGCGTGGCTCGCGGCGCAGGGGGACGCGCGGGAAGCGGCGCGCGCTTTGTCGGTGCACCCGAACACCTTGCGTTATCGGATGCAGAAAATGGCGGAAGTGACCCCGTTGCCGTTGGAGGATCCGGATCAGCGGCTCGCTATGGCCATCGCTCTGGCCATCAGCGCGCCTTGAATGGGCGTTTCCCGTCGGGAAGGGACCCCGAAGCGAGCGGGTCGGGCACGGGGGCGGGAGAATCCGGTGTGCTTCCAGACCTTTCTCCTTCGCTGACCGCGCGCCTGCGCGGCGCGTTCCAGAACGCCGGGTACGACGCCGACGGGGTCGTGGACGTCCTCGGGCCGCAAGCGCACGCCGCGCTGGGCCGCGGTGAGCCGGAGGCCGCCCGGCGGGCCTCCGCGGACGCCGGCGGGTTGGGCACGCTGATCCGGCTCTTCCTGCTCGGCGACGCCGAGGACGCCGCCGCCGTGCGCAAGGCGCTGGACGGGCTCGACCTCGACGAAGCCGTGGGCGCGCAACTGCTCGTGCGCGACGGGGACCGCGTGCGGGCCGGGTTGGACGTGCGGCCGTACGGGGACGACGAGGGGTCCTGGTGGGTGATCGCCGACCTCGACTCCGAGCAGCGCGGCGGGCCCGTGCCGGCCGACCACGTGCTCGGCGTCGGGCACGCGTCGATCAGCCTGGCGCGGGCCACGTCCCGGCGGCCGGTGGAGACGTTGCTCGACCTCGGCACCGGGTGCGGTGTGCAGGCCCTGCACGCCAGCCGGCACGCGCGCAGGATCACCGCCACCGACCTGTCCGAACGGGCCCTGCGGCTCGCGGAGGGCACCTTCCGGCTCAACGAGATCGACGTGGAGCTCCGGCAGGGCGAGTGGTTCGCGCCGTTGCGCAACCGGCGGTTCGACCAGGTCGTGTGCAACCCGCCGTTCGTGGTGGGTCCGCCGCGGGTCGACTACGTCTACCGGGACTCCGGCCTCGGCGGGGACGACGCCAGCGCGCTGGTCGTGCGGCAGCTCCCGTCCTTCCTCAACGAGGGCGGGGTCGGGCAGCTCCTCGCCTCCTGGCTGCACCGGCGGGGCGAGGACTGGGCGGACCGGGTGTCCCGGTGGCTGCCGCGCAACGTGGACGCCTGGTTCGTCCAGCGCGACGTCGCCGACCCGACGCTCTACGTCGGCACGTGGCTGCGCGACGCGGGCGTGGACCCGCGGTCGGCGGAGGGGCGCGCGAAGGCGTCGGCCTGGCTGGACTGGTTCGCCGAGCAGGACGTGGAGGGCATCGGGTTCGGGTTCGTGACCCTGCGGCGCACCGACGCCGCGCACCCCGAGGTCGTGTGCGAAGACCTGCGCCACGCCTACGACGACCCGCTGGGGCCGGAGTCCGCCGCCTGGCTGGACCGGGTCGAGTGGCTGCGCGCGCACGACGACGACGCCGTGCTCGCCACCCGGTTCACCGTGCCGGAGACGGTCCTGCTGGAAGAGGTCTCTTCGCCCACCGAGGACGGCTGGGAGGCCGTCGTGCGCCGCCTGCACCGCACGGACGGGCCCGGGTGGCAGCACGAGCTGGACGAGACCGCCGCGCGCCTGCTGGCGGGTTTCCGGGGCGCGTTGCCGCTGGAGGACCTGATCACGCTGCTCGCCTACGCGAACGACGTCTCCGCCGAGGACCTGGCGCGGGCGGCGCTGCCGATCGTCCGCGAGCTGGTGCGGCACGGCATGGTGGTGCCGGCGTGAGAGCGGTCGTGGCGCGGGTCACCGAGGCGGAGGTGACCGTGGACGGCGAGCGCGTGGGCGCGATCGACGAGCCGGGGTTGTTGGTGCTGCTGGGCGTCCACGCCGAGGACACCGAGGCCAAAGCTCCCTTGATGGCGCGGAAACTGCACGAGTTGCGCATCCTGCGCGACGAGGAGTCGTGCGCCACGACCGGTGCGCCGCTGTTGGTTGTGAGCCAATTCACACTCTACGGCGAGACGCGGAAGGGGCGGCGGCCGTCCTGGACGGCCGCCGCCCGGCCCGAGCACGCCGGGCCGTTGGTCGACGCGGTCGTCCGGGAACTGCGCCAAAAGGGCGCTCGGGTGGAAACGGGCCGGTTCGGCGCGATGATGTCGGTGCGGAGTGTGAACGACGGTCCCTTCACCGTGTTGGTGGAACTCTAGATCCTTCTCAGCCAAATCTCAGGATTCGCGGCGCAACCGCTGTGACGGCAGTGACGTCTCTCAGATCGGGGAGGCGGGAACCATTTCGCACCGGCGAACGTTTCCCCCGATGACAGCCGAAAGGCAACCTCGCGCAGCGCAGCGCGGGATGCGTGACCGCACTGCCAGCCCGCGAACAAGGGGGAGGGAGCTCCATGACCGTCCCGAAGGTCCTCGACCGCGAGGTCGAGAGCGACACGACCACCACGAGCGCCGAGTTCGACCTCGACGCCCAGGGCCCGGCCGCCGACCTGGTCCGGGTGTACCTGAACGGGATCGGGAAGACAGCGCTGCTCACCGCGGCCGAGGAAGTGGAACTCGCGAAGCGGATCGAGGCGGGGGTCTTCGCCCAGCACATGCTGGAGACGGGTGCGAACCTGTCGGCCACGCGCAAGGGGGAACTGCGCCAGCTCATCCGCGACGGCCACGTCGCGAAGAACCACCTGTTGGAGGCGAACCTCCGCCTGGTCGTCTCGCTGGCCAAGCGGTACACCGGCCGCGGGATGCCGCTGCTGGACCTGATCCAGGAGGGGAACCTGGGTCTGATCCGCGCGGTGGAGAAGTTCGACTACACCAAGGGCTTCAAGTTCTCGACCTACGCCACGTGGTGGATCCGCCAGGCGATCACCCGGGGGATGGCGGACCAGGGCCGCACCATCCGGCTGCCCGTCCACCTCGTGGAGCAGGTCAACAAGCTCGCCCGGATCAAGCGCGACCTGCACCAGCAACTGGGCCGCGAGGCGACCAACGACGAGTTGGCGCGCGAGTCGGGCCTGACGCCGGACAAGGTGGCCGACCTGCTCGACCACGCGCGCGACCCGGTGAGCCTGGACATGCCGGTCGGCACCGAGGAGGACGCCCCGCTGGGCGACTTCATCGAGGACTCCGACGCGACCGACGCGGAGAGCGCCGTCATCTCCGGCCTGCTGCAGGACGACCTGCGCCGCGTGCTGGCCACGCTGGAGCCGCGCGAGCAGGCCGTGATCCGGCTGCGCTACGGCCTGGAGGACGGCCAGCCGCGCACACTGGATCAGATCGGCAAGCAGTTCGGCCTGTCCCGCGAGCGGGTGCGCCAGATCGAGCGCGAGGTCATGGCCAAGCTCCGCCAGGGCGAGCGGGCCGCCAAGCTGCGCGCTTACGCCAGCTAGCGATCGTCGCTCACCGGCCGGTGATCGCGGGCTCGGCCGGCCGGTGCGCGGATCACCCGTTCAGCCGGGTTGACTTGTGACGCCGATCACGGCACGGTCGCGTGTTACACGAGCTTTGCGACACCCCCGCCCCATCTCGCGGGGGTGGTCGCACGCTGAGGAAGGTCGGGGCGGTCGGGGGCCGGCCCGGCCTTCCGTATTTTCTGCCGCGACTGTGTTGGATGGCCGCGACTCCGTCGCGGCGGCTCGGCCGCCTGGAGTCGGCTCGTCTCGCCGCCTTTCCCGCCGATCGGAAAGCGTGATCGGCGGGAAAGGCGGCGTGACAAGCCGACGCGGCCTCGCGGGGTGCGTGGTCGTCAGCTCAGGTATTCGGCTAGTTTTTGGCGGAAGAACGTGACATGTGAGTCGTGCTCGGGACCGTTGTAGCCGCGAGGGGTTCCCTCGACAATCATGATCAGGCACAGATATGCGCGGTAGAGCGCAATTCTGGTCTCCTCCGCCGGCGTGAACGGTTCCGTGCGGCCGTAGCCCGCCAGGTAGTCCGCGTCGACGTCCGCGAACAGCGCCACGGTCGCCAACTCCGCCAGCGGGTCGCCGAACATCGCCCGTTCCGGGTCGATGATTCCCTCGATCCGGCCGTCCGCGACGAAGATGTTGGCCTCCCACAGGTCGAAGTGCACCAGCACAGGTGACGTCACCTCGTCCAACAGGTGGGCCCGCGCCGTGAACGCCGGTCGCACGTCCGGCAGGTCCACGCCGAACCGGCGGGCGTCGGCCAGCACCGCGTCCACCATCGCCAGGAACGCCGACCGCCACGTCGAACCGCGGGGTCCCTGGGGATAGCCGAACACGTCACCGGTGATCCCGTGCAGCTCCCGCACGATCCCGCCCAGCTCGCGCCGCAGCCCCGCCCGCGAAGCGTCCGGCAGACCCGCCGCGTTCCACGGGGTTCCGCGCAGAGCGGTCATGAGCAGCAGGTCGTCGGAGGCGTGCAGCACCTCCGGCACCGGCAAGCCCCGGCCCGCCATCAGGGAGAACGCCAGCGCTTCCGTGCGCATCAGGTCGCGCTCGTAGGTCATCAACGGCACACCCGGCGGCGGTGCGACCTTCAGCACGGTCTCGCGGCCGTCCTCCGTGGTCAGCCGGTACGCCGTGTTGAACATGCCCCCGGTCAGCTCGACGTGCGCCGCGAGACCGACCCCCAGGGCCTCCCGCACCACCGCGTCGAGTTCGCCGACACCCAGCCGCCGCTTCGAAGCGCTCTCCACCACGACGCGAATCACACCACGGTGGAGGGACCGGACCGGACCGCTCGGTATAGGTTCGTCGGAACCCGAACGCGCGCAAGGGAGCCCGCGACGTGCCCGCAGTGCCCACCACAGCTTTCGAGTACACCGACGTCCTGCCGCTCGGCCCGGACACCACCACGGAGTACCGCCTGGTCACCTCCGACGGCGTGTCCGTGGTCGAGGCCGCCGGCCGGAAGTTCCTCCAGGTCGAGCCGTCGACGCTGACGCTGCTCGCCAAGGAGGCCGTCCGCGACATCCAGCACCTGCTGCGCTCGTCGCACCTCAAGCAGTTGCGCGCGATCGTCGACGACCCCGAGGCCAGCGGCAACGACCGGTTCGTCGCCATGGACCTGCTGCGCAACGCGTGCATCTCCGCCGGCGGCGTGCTGCCGATGTGCCAGGACACCGGCACGGCGATCGTCATGGGCAAGCGCACCGAGTCCGTCCTGACCGGCGGCGCCGACGCGGAAGCCCTGTCGCGCGGCATCTTCGAGGCCTACCAGGAGCTGAACCTGCGGTACTCGCAGATGGCCCCGGTCACCTTCTGGGACGAGAAGAACACCGGCACCAACCTGCCCGCGCAGATCGACCTGTTCTCCGCGCCCGGCACGGAACCCAAGTACGAGTTCCTGTTCATGGCCAAGGGCGGCGGTTCGGCCAACAAGACGTTCCTGTACCAGGAGACCAAGGCGCTGCTCAACCCGGCGCGGCTGGCCCGGTTCCTGGACGAGAAGCTGCGCTCGCTGGGCACCGCCGCGTGCCCGCCGTACCACCTGGCCGTGGTCGTCGGCGGCCTGTCGGCCGAGCAGAACCTGAAGGTCGCCAAGCTCGCGTCCGCCCGCTACCTGGACCACCTGCCGACCGAGGGGTCCGCGGCCGGCCACGCGTTCCGCGACCTCGACCTGGAGCAGCAGGTCCTGGAGCTGACCCGGAACTTCGGCATCGGCGCGCAGTTCGGCGGCAAGTACTTCTGCCACGACGTGCGCGTGATCCGGCTGCCCCGGCACGGCGCGTCCTGCCCGGTGGGCGTCGCGGTGTCGTGCTCGGCGGACCGCCAGGCCAAGGCGAAGATCACGCCCGAGGGCGTGTTCCTGGAGCAGTTGGAGCGCGACCCGGCCCAGTTCCTGCCCGACGTCGAGGGCGAGGACCTGTCCGACGAGGTCGTCCGGATCGACCTGACCCGCCCGATGGCCGAGATCCGCGAGACCCTGTCGAAGCTGCCGGTGAAGACCCGCGTCTCGCTGACCGGTCCGCTGGTGGTGGCCCGCGACATCGCGCACGCGAAGATCAAGGAACGCCTCGACGCGGGCGAGCCCATGCCGCAGTACATGAAGGACCACCCGGTGTACTACGCCGGTCCGGCGAAGACGCCCGAGGGCTACGCGTCCGGCTCGTTCGGCCCGACGACGGCCGGCCGCATGGACTCCTACGTCGAGCAGTTCCAGGCGGCCGGCGGCTCGATGGTGATGCTGGCCAAGGGCAACCGGTCGGCGCAGGTGACCAACGCCTGCCGGACGCACGGCGGCTTCTACCTGGGCTCGATCGGCGGCCCGGCGGCGCGGCTGGCGCAGGACTGCATCCGCCACGTCGAGGTGCTGGAGTACCCCGAGCTGGGCATGGAGGCGGTCTGGAAGATCGAAGTGGAGGACTTCCCGGCGTTCATCGTGGTGGACGACAAGGGCAACGACTTCTTCGCCGAGACCTCAGCGCCGACCTTCCAGATCACCTTCCGCAAGTAACCGCTTCGCGTCGGGGTGGCGGGCCGCGGTTCGCCACCCCGACCGGGTCAGCGGCTGGAGCGCGACCACCACACGCGGGCGTCGGTGGTCGGCAGACCGCGCAGCAGCGTGCCGCGCGGGGCGGTGCTGAGGAGTTCGAGGACCCACGCCGTCTCGGCCGGGTGGACCGGGTCGGTGAGCGCGGTCGGGATGGCCCGGTTCGCGCAGCCCGCGTCGGCCAGGGTGCGGGCCAGTTCCGGCGCGGCGGCCGGGTCGCGGTCGGTGACCGCGCGGTCGAGGAGCTTGCCGACGGCCAGGGGTTCCAGCCACGTCGGGTCCACGGCGGCGGCGAGGGTGCGTTCCGCGTGGTCGAGCAGGGAGCGCCAGTCCGCCCACGGGAAGTCCGAGCCGCGCGTCCGGGTGCTGTAGAGGTCGTTGCCGTCGAACGCCGACATGTCCTTGTGCACGCTGTAGTTGCCGTCGGTGTCCCGGTGCCACACCACGGCCTCGTGCCGGAAGTCCGCACGGTCGGCGATGTCCTCCGCGTCCGGCCAGTAGCCCTCGACGTCCTTGGGCTTCAAGCCGGTGAACGCGGCGTGCAAGAGCGACTTGATCGTGTCGATGTCGTCGTACGCGCTGATCACCACGAACCGGCTGAGCAGCGCGAGGCCCGGACCGGGGTGGCACAGGTCGGGGTCGAGCAGCGCGGCGGCCCGGCACACCAGGTCCAGTTCCTCCCAGCGCAGGGTGTGCGGGTGGAAGTGGGCCTCGTCGGACCAGCCGACGGTGACCGGCTCGTCCGCGCCCGGCGCCCGCAGCCCCAGGTCGAAGTACGAGTCGCCGATGTCGAGGTCCAGCGAGTACCCGCCGCCCACGGGGAAGGCCAGGACGTGGCTGTCCTCGTCGAAGTACTCGTCGTAGCCCTCGAAGTCCTCCTCGAAGCAGTACATCGCCCAGAACCTCGGGTCCGCCAGGGCGGAGTTCAACGCGTCGGGGATCGGCATCCGCCGAATGCTAGATCACCCGATCGGGTGTCATGCGGTGTCCTCGCGGCTCTCCAGGACGACCCGGCGGTCCCCCAGCGGGGCGTCCAGGGTGACGTTCAGCGGCACGTCGTGGAACTCCTGCGTGCACACCCCGCCGGCCGGCGGGTAGTAGGTCGTCACGAGCGTGATCCGCACCTGGTCCGCCGCCTGCGCGGCGACCTCGGCCGACGCGCGCTTGCACCCGCCCGCGAGACCGATGACGCGCAGCGTGCGGCCGTCCGCGGAGGCCTGCACGTCCTTCTTGTGGAGCTCGGACAGGGTGCCGGCGTCGATCCGCTCGGCCGGGACGGCGGTCGGACCGCCCGGCAACGGCTCGGCGCTGGACTGCGGCGGCGGCGCGGGGCGGTCGGTCGCCCCAGGCGATGACAACGTTGTCGAAGGAGACGACGAGACCGTGGCGCCCGGTTGGGTGGTGGACGAACCGGGTGCGCCGGTGGGCGTGCCGCCGGTGCAGCCGGCGAGGGCCAGGGCCGCGAGGGCGGCGGCGAACTTCCTCATAGCCGTAGGACGGTACTTCGGCGCGCAAGGGTTGCAAGGTGCCCGGCCGACGGGGCAGGTCGACCGGGCACCGGGGGGAGGTGGAACGTCGGGCCGCCGCGAGCGCGGCGGCGGGCGGTCGAGCGGACCTACTTCTGGTCCTGCCGGGTGGTCAGCACGACGGCGCGCTCGCCCAGCGGGGCGTCGAGCTTCGCGGTCAGCGGCGGGTAGCGGATGTCCATGGTGCAGACCTGGGCGTCCTTGGGCGTGGTCTCCACCATGACGACCTTGACGACCTGCGGCCCCTGCTCGGCGACCTCCACGCTGGCCTTGCCGCAGCCCGCTTCCTGCGCTACCAGGCCGATGGTGCTGCCGTCGCCCTCGGTCCACACGGTTCGCGGCCGGTCCTCGGGCACGGCGGCGGCGTCGACCTTCGCCTTGGGCACCTCCTTGGCACCCGGCGGCACGGGGCTCTCGAAGCCCGGCTCCTCCGAGGAGGGCGGGGTGCTCGTCGCGGTGGTCAGCGTGGGCCCGCTGTTCCCCGGCGCCACCGACGGCTGGGTCGAAGCGCAGGCGGTCAGCAGGAGCAGCGCGCCTGCGCCGATGACGGTTCCTAGGCTTCTCATGTCGGAAGGACGGAGCCGCCCGCGCGCCGGGTTGCTCCGCCCTTTTCACAGTTACCCGTTCAGGTGATCCCGGACGCCGTGGACGGCGTGCCGCAACGCCGCCAGCCGGGCGGCCGAGGCGAGTCCGGCGTGGTAGACGTGGAACTCCTCCACCCCCGCATTCGCGTAGGCGAGCCACTCCGCCAGCAGCGCGTCCCCGTCGGCGGCGCGCGGCGGCAGGCCCAGGACGTAAGCCGCCGTCCGCACGTCGAACGCCCGCAACGCCTCGATCGCGGGCACCGCCACGTCCGGGCCGCGCCAGCACGTCAGCGTGAGCACGTCCACGTCGGCCCCGACCCCGTCGGCCACCGTGGCGAACGGCCCGGTGCCCCACGGGTCGGCCGTGGCGTGCACGACCACCCGCACGTCACCGGCGAGCGCCACCAGCTCGCGCCGCAGGTCCCGCGACACCGCCGTCCGCACCGCCCGGACCGCCGGGGCGAACTCCCCCAACGCCTCCTCGACCGACGCCGCTCCCCCGTCCACCCCGGCGCGCACCGCCTCGGCGGTCCCCTCGGGGTACCGTCCGGCGCACACCGCGCAGAAGCACAGCGACAACAGCTTCTGCTGCACGGGAGTCCAGTCCGTGCCGTCGGTCTTCTCGTGGTGACCGCCGTGCACGAACCCCAACGGGCCGCACGCCTCCAGCACGACCCCGTCCGGCTGCCCGAGTTCGAGCACTTCCGACACCAACGCGCGCGCGTACTCCACGACGTCGGGCTGCGCCGGGCACAGCGCGTACGGATAGGCGTCGCCGAAAGCGTTGCGCACCACCAGATCGGGGTGCGCGTCGCCGAGCACACTGCTGTGCGTCAGCACGGTCCACGCGTACACCGGCAATCCGGCCGCCTTGAGAGCGTCCGAGGCGCGCCGGTACGAGTCCGGCTCCACCCAGGACGGTTCAAGCGGCACCAGACGACCGAACTTCTCCCGCCGCACCGGCAGGTAGAACGCCGCGTGCCGCGCGTCAACCAGCCGGTGCGCCGGGTGGAACGGCGTGGCCGCGCGCACGGTGTGGTACGCCGCCGCGAGCGCCACGGCGTCCACGCCCAGCCCGGACACCCGTTGCACGGCCGAAGGGTCACCGACGATGTCCCACGGGTAGACGTGGGCGACGGTCGTCACCACCGGGGGCGCTTCCTCTCGTAAGTCGGGTCGTGCTGCTGCATGTACCCGGTGTCGTCGCGCTGCACGAGCCCGCACTTCCGGTAGTTCTCGGCCAGCCGCGCGAGCGCGTCGCGGTCCAGCTCGACGCCCAGCCCGGGTCCGGCAGGCACCGGCACACCACCATCCACAAAGGACAAGGGTGTGGTCAGCACGTCGTCCGCCGAGTTCCACGGGTAGTGGGTGTCGCAGGCGTAGTTCAGGTTCGGCGTCGCGGCGGCGAGGTGCGTCATGGCCGCCAGGCTGATGCCCAGGTGCGAGTTGGAGTGCATGGACAGGCCGATGCCGAACGTCCGGCAGATCGCGGCCAGCTCCTTGGACCGCGACAGCCCGCCCCAGTAGTGGTGGTCGGACAGGATGACCTGCACCGCCCCCAGCTCCACCGACCGGGCGATGTGCTCGAACGCCACCACGCACATGTTCGTGGCCAGCGGCAACGGCGCCGACCGGGACACCTCCGCCATGCCGGCGATCTCCGGCGACGGGTCCTCCAGGTACTCCAGCACGCCGTCCAGCTCGGCGGCGACCTTCAACGCCGTCGCGGGCGTCCACGCCGCGTTGGGGTCCAGCCGCAGCGGGTGGTCCGGGAACGCCGCCCGCAACGCCCGGATCGCCTCGATCTCCTCCTCCGGCGGGAACACGCCGCCCTTGAGCTTGATCGAACCGAACCCGTGCCGCTCGACCAGCATCCGCGCCTGGGCGACGATCCCGTCCGGGTCCAGCGCCGCGCCGAACCCGTCCGGCTCCGCGCCGGGGTGGCCGTCCCACTTGTAGAACAGGTAGGCGCTGTACGGCACGGCGGTCCGCACAGCGCCTCCCAGCAGGTCCACCACGGGACGCCCGAGGGCCTTGCCCCGGATGTCCCACGTGGCGACCTCGAACGCGGCGAACACGCGGTCCACAGTGGACTCGGCGGTCAGCTTGCCGGTCAGGCCGTGCCGGTCGGACCCGGTCTCGCCGCCCAGCGCCGCGGTGACGCGGGCGTGCAGGCCGTTGAGGTCGTGGACGTCCAGGCCGACCAGCGCGGGCGCGACCGTCCGCAACCGGGTCAGGTGGCCGATGTCGCCGTAGGTCTCGCCCAGCCCGGAGAGGCCTTCGTCGGTGTGCACCTCGACGATCGTGCGCAACGCCCACGGCTCGTGGCAGCCCACGGAGTTCAGCAGCGGCGGGTCGGCGAACGCGACCGGCGTGAGGTCGATCGAGGCGATCTTCACGCCGCCAGCTCCCGTCCGGCCACGATGATCTTCTCCAGCTCCGCCAGGTGCTCGTCGGTCGGGTCCAGCAGCGGCGGGCGCACGCCGCCCACGTCCAGGCCGGTCGCCTTCACGGCCGCCTTCACCAGCGCCACCGCGTACCCCGGCACCCGGTCGCGCAGCTCCACGAACGGCCGGTAGAACTCGGTCAGGTAGCGGCGGACCAAGGCGTCGTCGCCGTCCTGCACGGCCTGGTAGAAGCCCAGCGAGATGTCCGGCGCGAAGCAGAACACCGCCGACGAGTACAGGTCCACGCCGATGCCCCGGTAGGCGGGCACGGTCAGCTCCGCGGTGGGCAGGCCGTTGAAGAACTGGAACGGCGTGTCCACCGCGGCCCGCACGGCCAGCACGATGCGCTGCAACAGGTCGATGTCGCCCAGGCCGTCCTTGAAGCCGACCACCGTGGGCAGCGACGCGACCTCCACCGCCGTCTCCGGCGTGAACACCGCGTTGTTGCGCTGGTACACGATCAACGGCAGCTCGGTCGCGCCCGCCACCTCGGCGACGTACCGGACGAGCCCGCGCGGCGGGTTGGTCACCAGGTACGGCGGCAGCAGCAACAACCCGTCCGCGCCGGCGTCCCGGGCCGCGCGGGCGAAGGCCTTGGCCACCGGCAGCGGGCCGCCCGCGCCCGCGAACACCGGCACCCGCCCGGCCGTCGACTCGACCGCCACGGCCACCGCGCGCTCGAACTCCGCGAGGTCCAGGGCGTGGAACTCGCCGGTGCCGCACGCGACGAACACCCCGCCCGCGCCCGCCGCCACCCCGCGCTTCACGTGCTCGGCCAGCACGTGCTCGGCGACGGCCCCGTCCGGGTCGAACGGCGTCACCGGGAAGAACAGCACCCCATCGAGTTGCATACCGACCTTCATCCCTTGATCGCTCCGGTGGTGATCCCACGCAGGAAAGACTTTTGCAGCGACAGGTACACGAGCAGGCTCGGCACCAGCGCCAGCAGCGCCCCGGCCAGCACGATGCCCGGCCCGACCTGGTCGTCGGAGCGCAACGACAGCAGGGCGACGGTCAGCGTGTAGTCGGACGGGTCGGTGGCCACGATGAGCGGCAGCAGGTACTGCTCCCAGATCATGGTGAACCCGAACACGGCGACCACGCCGAGCGCCGGCTTGCACAGCGGGAGGATGATCCGGGCGAAGATCCGCAGCTCCCCCGCGCCGTCCACGGTGGCCGCCTCCTCGATCTCCACCGGGATCTCCTTCATGAACTCGGTCATGACGAAGATGGAGAACCCCCACGCGCCCAGCGGCAGGATGACGCCGAGCAGCGTGCCCTTGAGGCTGATGCCCAACACCGGGAGGTCGCCGATCACCAGCGACAGCGGGATGGCGATCACCTCCTCGGGCAGCATCATGGTGGTGAGGACGGCCAGCAGGACGATCGCCCGACCGCGGAACTTCTTGCGCGCCAACGCGTACGCGGCGAAGACGCTCACCGAGAGCTGGAGCAGCAGCGCGCCGCCGGCGATGATCAGCGAGTTGCCCAGGTAGTGCCAGATCCGGTTCTCGCCGGCCGCCCGGAAGTTGTCCAGCGACGGGTGGTCCGGCACCACCGAGAGCCGGGTGGGGTCGGGGTTGTCGTCGAACGCGCCGGAGAAGATGGTGAGCAGCGGCCCGGTGAAGAACAGGACCGCGCCCACGCACAACAGCACCCGGACGCCCCGCGACACCCACGCCGACCGGTCGGAACGCCAGCCCAGCGCCGTCTCGCACTTCTGCGCGACGCTCATGCGGCCTTCCTCCTCCGGTAGAGCTGGACGGTCACGGTCAACGCGAAGGTGATCAGGAACAGCAGCACCGATCCGGCCGACGCGATCCCGAGTTCGTTGCGCTCGAACGCCACGGAGAACACCCGGGTCATCCACACGTCGGTCGACCCGGCCGGGCCGCCCCCGGTCAGCACGTAGACCTCGGTGAACGTCCTTAGCCCGCGGATGGCCGCCAGGGTCAGCAGGATCGTCACCACCGGCCGCAGCGCGGGCAGCGTCACGTACCGGATGCGTTGCCACGTCGAGGCACCGTCGATCTCGGCGGCCTCGTACTGCTGCCGGTCGATGCCCGCCAGGCCGGCCAGGATCAGCACCATGTCGTAGGGCGCGCCCTTCCAGACGCCCACCGCCATCACCGACCACAGCGCGGAGTCCGGGCTGTCCAGGAAGGTCAGCGGACCGAGGCCGACGAACGACAGGATGTCGTTGATGAACCCCTCGGGCGCCGGGTAGTACAGCAACCGCCAGATCTCGCCGATCACGGCGGTGGCCGCGACCACCGGCAGGAACACCGCCGACCGCACGAACCACAGCGACCGGGCGTGCCCCTCCAGCACCAGGGCCAGCGCGAACCCGATCAGCATCGCCCCGGCGGTCTGACCGGCGGCGAGCAGGACCGTCCGGCCGATGGCCGAGCGGAACCGGTCGTCCTCCAGGATGCGGACGTAGTTGTCCAGCCCCACGAACAGGTCCCCGAGGAACGGCCGCACCTGGAACAGGCTCAGCCGGATGCCCTCGGCCATCGGCACGTACTTGAAGACCACGAACAACACCAGCGCGGGCGCGAGGAACAGCCACGGGGTGGCGCCCGTGAGGCGGCGCTCGCGGCGCCGCCCCACGGGGTGGGGGCCGACGGCACCGCCGCCGTTGGCCGTCGCCCCCACGTCTCGGGCGGTCTTCACCGCCGTCACCCGGCCATCCCTTGAGCGGCCAGTTCCTTCTTGAGGTTCTCGGCGAGCTTGCCGAGGTCGCCCTTCACGTCGGTGGAGCAGGTGGCGAGGATGCCGTTGAGGCCTTCGGCGGTCTGCTGCCGGAACGGCTGGAAGTTCGGCAGGCTCGGGAACGGCTTCGCGCCGTCCTGGTAGAGCTTGGCCACGGTGTTCCAGCGGGCGTCGTCGTAAACGGTCTCCACGTCCACGTTCTTGTTGACCGGCAGCCGGACCACGGGCTGCGTCTCGCCCTTCATGCCGGCCTGCTGCGCGCCCGCGCTGATCAGGAACTCGGCGAGCTTCTTCTGGTCGGCCACCCGCGGCGACCCGGCCATGAGGTAGACGTTCTCGCCCTCGGCCAGCGACCCGACGCCCGCCGGACCGGCCGGTGGCGCGATGACCTCGTACTTGTCCTTGCCCAGCTTCTGGTCGAAGCGGCCGAACATGTACGGGCCGGTGTGGTAGATGCCGGCCTTGCCGGACTCGAAGAACGCGTGCGCGTCGTTGGTGTTGAGCGTCAGCGCGCCGGGCACGACGACCTTGCTGTCGCAGAACAGCCCGCGGATCCACTCGACGGCTTTGACCGACTCGGCGGAGTCGATGGCGACGGAGTACTTGTCGCCGTCGGCCTTGACGATGTCGCCGCCCGCCTGGAACAGGTAGCTCGACGCCCACCAGGCCAGGTAGCCGCGGTCGGTGGTGCCGGGGACGAGCATCCCGTAGGTGTTGGCCTGGCCGTCACCGTCGGGGTCCCGCGTGGTGAACGCGGTGGCCAGCTCGGTGAGGTCGGCCCAGCTCCGGGGTAGTGGTTCGCCCAGCTTCTCGCGCCAGTCCCTGCGGATCAGCGTCACGAACGCCTGCGCGGAGAACGGGACGCCGTAGTACTTGCCGTCCGCGCCCTTGGCGCTCTCCCAGGCGCGTTCGACGATGTCGCCGTTGCCGACGACGGAGGAGCGGTCCAGCTCGGGGACGAGGCCCTGCCCGACCAGCGTGCCGAGCGAGCCGGTGTCGTTGATGATCACGTCCGGCAGGTCCTTCGAGGCCGCGCGCTGCTGGAGCTGCTTCTCGAAGTCGGTGAAGATCGGCTTGTAGTCCACCTTGACGCCGGTCTTCTGCTCGAAGTCGGCGAAGAGCTTCGCGTAGACCTTCGCGGGCGCTTCGGTGCTGCGCGTCCACACCTCGAACGGCGCGTTCGGGTCCTGCTGGACCTGGGCCCCGCCGGACGACGACGTGCCGCACGCGGAGCTGACGAGTCCCACGACGGCCAGCGCGGCGGCAGCGGTGAAAGACCGGCGGGATGTTCTCATGAGCGCCCTCCTTGTTCACATGTGTGAAATGGAGTCGTACTTGTGAACGTGATGGGCGGACTGTAAGAATCGCCACTGCGACGTGTCAAGAAGCGCGTCTCAGTACTCACCGGGGAGGACAGGTGACTGGTCCCGCGTCACCCGCACGGCCGAACGCCGTCAAATCGGCCGACCGGACGGTGGAGTTGCTGGAGGTGCTGTCGGCGTCGGAGCGCCCGCTGACGCTGACCGAGCTGCACCGCGAGCTGAGCTACCCCAAGTCGAGCCTCTACATGCTGTTGCAGACGCTCGTCGCCCGCGGCTGGGTCGAGCTGGACACCACCCGCGGCACCTACGGCATCGGCGTGCGCGCCCTGCTGGTCGGCACCTCGTACCTGGACCACGACCCGGTCGTGCAGGTCGCGATCCGGGTCATGGAACAGGTGCGCCGGGAGATCAACGAGACGGTCCACCTGGCCCGCCTCGACGGCGCCGACGTGGTGTACCTGGCCAGCCGCGAGTCCGAGCACCACCTCCGGGTCGTCTCGCGCGTGGGCCGCCGCCTGCCCGCGCACTCGACGTCCCTGGGCAAGGCGCTGCTGGCCGCCCGCACACCGCAGGAGGTGGACGCGATCCTGCCGGCCCAGCTGACGCCGCTGACGCCGAACACCGTGGTGGACCGGGGCGCGCTGCACACCCAGCTGGCCGGGTTCCGTTCGGTGGGGTACGCCCACGAACGCGAGGAGAACACGCCCGGTCTGGGCTGCTTCGCGGTCGCCCTGCCCTACCGGTCGCCGGTCCTGGACGCGATGAGCTGCTCGGTGCCGCTGGGGCGACTCACGCCGGAACACGAGAAGCAGGTTGTGGACGCGCTTTTGCACGGTGCTCGAACGATCACCGAACTGCTCCGCCAGTTCGGCCGCTGACCGCGAGGCCGCCGGAGGCGCGCCGAAGACACAGCGAAAGGTTTTCCCGTGACCCAACGCATCCTGATCACCGGGTCCGCCGGCGGGGTGGGCACCCTCATGCGCACCCGGCTCGCCGCGCCCGGCCGCGTGCTGCGGCTGCTGGACATCGGCGAGCAGCCGCCCGCCGCCGACGGCGAGGCCGTCGAGGTCGTGCGGGCCTCGGTGACCGACCAGGCCGCGATGGACGCCGCGTGCGAGGGCGTGGACGCCGTGATCCACCTCGGCGGGCACAGCCTGGAACAGCCCTGGGCGCAGATCCTGGACGTCAACATCAACGGCACGCACGTCGTGCTGGAGGCCGCGCGCCGCAACGGCGTCAGCCGGGTGGTCCTGGCCAGTTCCAACCACGCCGTCGGCTTCTACGAGCGGGCGTCGGGCGAGGCGGGCGACTACCTGTTCCCGCAGCCGGACACGTACTACGGCGTGAGCAAGGTGGCGTTGGAGGCGCTGGGCAGCCTGTACGCCAGCCGGTACGGCATGGACGTCGTCGCGATCCGCATCGGGTCGTGCTTCGAACGGCCCAAGGACGCGCGGATGCTGTCCACGTGGCTGTCGCCCGACGACGGCGCGCGCCTGTTCGAGGCGTGCCTGTCCGCGCCGTCGCCGGGGTTCCGGGTGGTGTGGGGCGTCTCGGACAACACGCGGCGCTGGTTCTCCCTCGACGAGGCGCGGGCGCTGGGCTACGAGCCGAAGGACGACTCGGAGGTGTTCGTCGCGGACGTCCCCGAGGGCGACCCGGACTCGGTGGCGCACAAGTACCTGGGCGGCATCTGGTGCGGTCCGGAGTTCGACACGGCTGTGAAGGAGGCGGGCCGGTGACCGTCGTGCAGGGCTACGACCCGCGGACCGGGGAGCCGTTCGGCGAGCCGATCCCGGCCACCGCCGACGACCGGGTGGACGCGCTGGCGCGGGCCGCCGCGGACGCGTTCCCGGCGTGGTCCGCGCTGCCGGCGGCGGACCGGGCGGACGTGCTGGACCGGGTGGCCGACGCGCTGGACGCGTCCGCCGAGTCGCTGGTCGCGGTGGCGGACGCCGAGACGGCGTTGGGCGTGCCGCGGCTGAGCACCGAGTTGAAGCGCACCACCAACCAGTTGCGGCTGTTCGGCCAGGTGCTGCGGGAGGGTTCGTACGTCGAGGCGGTGCTGGACTCGGCGGACCCGGACACCGTCCCGCCCCGGCCGGTGCTGCGGCGGATGCTCCGTCCACTCGGGACGGTCGCGGTGTTCTCGGCGTCGAACTTCCCGTTCGCGTTCTCGGTCGCCGGCGGGGACACGGCGTCCGCGCTGGCGGCCGGGTGCCCGGTGGTCGTGAAGGCGCACTCGGCGCACCCCGGGACCTCCCGCGAGACCGCGCGGGTCGTCGCTTCCGTCGTGCCGGACGGGGTGTTCGGGATCGTGTACGGGACCGAGGCGGGCGTGACGCTGGTCAAGCACCCGGCGGTGCGGGCGGTCGGGTTCACCGGGTCCACCGGCGGCGGGCGGGCGCTGTTCGACATCGCGCAGGGCCGGCCGGACCCGATCCCGTTCTACGGCGAGCTGGGCAGCGTGAACCCGGCCGTGGTGCTGCCGGGCGCGGCGGCGGCGCGGCCGGAGGAGGTGGCGACCGGGTTCGCCGGGTCGCTGACGCTGGGCGTCGGGCAGTTCTGCACCAACCCGGGGCTGCTGTTCGCGCCGGAGTCGCTGGTGCCGGAGCTGGCGTCGGCCGTCGACGGGACGACCGGCGGCGCGATGCTCAACGAGCGGATGTCGGACTCCTACCGGTCGGGCACCGAGGAGCTGGCGGCGTCGGGCCTGGCCGAGCAGGTCGCGGCGGGCACCGCGCCCGAGGCCGGCTTCACGGCCGCGCCGAAGCTGTTCGCGGTGCCGCTGGACGCGTTCGCCGAGAACCTGGAGAAGCTGACCGAGGAGCACTTCGGGCCGGCCGGGATCGTCGTCACCTACACCGACCCGGAGGACCTGCCGGACGTGCTGCGCCGGCTGCCGGGCACGCTGACCGGCACCGTGCACGCGTCGGACGACGAGCACGAGCTGGCGGGAGTGGTCGCGTCCGCGCTGGGCGGGGTCGCCGGGCGGCTGATCTTCAACGGGTGGCCGACCGGTGTGGCGGTGGCGTGGGGCATGCACCACGGCGGCCCGTGGCCCGCCACCACGAACCCGCTGCACACGTCGGTGGGGGCGACCTCGATCCGCCGCTGGCTGGCCCCGGTGACCTACCAGTCGTGGCCGGACGCGCTGCTGCCGGCGGAACTGCGCACGGACAACCCCCTGCGCATCCCACGCCGCGTGGACGGCGTGCTGGGCGTGCACTGAGGGCCGAGGCGGGCGGTCGGCGCGGCGGACGCGGGCGGCGCGGCGGGCGCGGGCGCGCGCG
>NZ_JBEZBW010000059.1:0-49928 GCF_040647305.1 Saccharothrix sp. NPDC042600
CACCCGGTCCCATTCCGAACCCGGTAGTTAAGCCTTCCAGCGCCGATGGTACTGCACTCGTGAGGGTGTGGGAGAGTAGGACGCCGCCGAACATTTTTTCCCTGAAAGGGCTTGTGGTTGGGGGCACACGGAGATGTGCTCGAATCACAAGCCCTTTCGGCGTGTCCACAGCAGTAGAAGGAGTTCAGGTGTCGAGGTTCGGTGACCGTGCCGATCGGCCGGAGGGCGACCGTCAGCGCGGCCAGGGAGACCGACAGCGCCGATCCGATGGTGGCCGCGCCGGGGGAGATCGCAGGCAGGGTAGTGGCGGTCGGGACGCTCGCGGTGGCGAGCGGACGGGTGGCTACCAGCGGCGCGACGACCGGTCGGGTTATGACAAGTCCCGTGGTGGCTACGGCCGCGACCGCGACGACCGGGGTGGCAACCGCGACCGCGGCGACCGGACCGATCGGGGTGAGCGCGGCGGGTACAACCGCGATGAGCGCTCCGGCGGGTTCCGTGGTGGTGACCGTCGTGAGTTCCGGCCCCGTGATGATCGCGGTGGTGAGCGGCGTGAGTTCCGCCCGCGCGATGACCGTGGCGGTGAGCGACGTGAGTTCCGCCCCCGTGATGACCGTGGTGGGGACCGCCGTGAGTTCCGGCCCCGTGACGATCGTGGCGGTGAGCGGCGTGAGTTCCGCCCGCGCGATGACCGTGGTGGGGACCGTCGTGAGTTCCGGCCGCGTGATGACCGTGGTGGTTACCAGCGACGGGACGACCGTGGTGGGGACCGGGGCGGTTACCAGCGGCGCGATGAGCGCGGTGGTGAGCGCAGTGCTGACCGCGGTGGTGAGCGGCGTGAGTTCCGGCCTCGTGACGACCGGGGTGGCTACCAGCGTCGTGACGACCGGGGTGGCGAGCGCCGGGAGTTCCGCCCGCGTGACGATCGCGGTGGTTACCAGCGGCGTGATGACCGTGGTGGGGACCGGGGTGGGTTCCGCCCGCGTGACGATCGCGGTGGTGAGCGCAGTGGTGAGCGGCGTGAGTTCCGGCCCCGTGATGACCGTGGCGGCTACCAGCGGCGTGATGACCGCGGTGGGTACCAGCGTCGCGATGAGCGGGGCGGGTCCGAGCGGCGGGATGACCGGGGCGGGTACCAGCGTCGGGACGATCGCGGTGGTGAGCGGCGTGAGTTCCGGCCGCGTGAGGACCGTGGCGGCTACCAGCGTCGGGATGACCGTGGCGGGGAGCGGCGTGAGTTCCGGCCTCGTGACGACCGTGGTGGGTACCAGCGGCGGGACGACCGGCGGGATGACCGTAGGGACGATCGGCGGGACGATCGGCGGGATGAGCGCAGTCGGGATCGGGCTGCTCGGTTCCAGGAGCGGATCGCCCAGGTCGACGAGCCGGCGGTTGAGGCTCCGGAAGCCGACGTCCAGGCCGAGGTGCAGGGCGATGACGTCCGGGCTGTCGAGGCCCAGGCGGTTGAGGCGCAGGCTGTCGCGGCGGTGACTCCAGAGGCGGTCGTCGCGGCTGAGGTCGAGTCGGCCGGTGACGAGCCGGTTGAGGTCGCCGAGGTTGACGACGCTGTCGAGAGTGACGACGAGAGCGACAGCGACGACGAGAGCGGCAGTGCGGAAGACGCCGGTCAAGTGCCGGTGGCTGGTGAGGCCGGTGGGGACGAGCGGCGGGACGAAGGGTTTCGGGCTCGTGCTCCGGAGCTGCCCGAGGACGCGGACATCTCCATCCTCGACCCCGAGGTGAAGCAGGAGCTGCGCGGTCTGCCCAAGGGTCTGGCCGAGATCGTCGGTCGGCACCTCGCCGCCGCGGGCATGCTGGTCGACAGCGAGCCCGAACTGGCGTTGGAGCACGCCCGGTACGCGCGCAGCAAGGCCGCTCGGGTCGGTGTCGTCCGGGAAGCGGCCGGGCTGGCCGCCTACCACGCGGGCGAGTGGGCCGAGGCGTTGTCGGAGCTGCGGGCCGCGCGGCGGATGACGCACGGGGCCGGGCACGTCGCCGTCATGGCCGACTGCGAGCGTGCGCTCGGCCGGCCGGAGCGGGCCATCGAGCTGGCGCGTGAGGCGCAGAGCCTGAAGCTCGACCCCGAGGAGGCCGTCGAGCTGCGGATCGTCGCGGCCGGCGCCCGCCGGGACATGGGTCAGCTCGACGCGGCGGTCGTGGCGTTGCAGGGCGAGGACCTCGACGCCAAGCGGCGGTACCCGTGGAGCGCGCGGCTGTTCTACGCCTACGCCGACAACCTGGCGGCGGCCGGTCGTACCGAAGAAGCCATCCGCTGGTTCCTCAACGCGGCCCAGGCCGACGACGACAATGAGACCGACGCCGCCGAGCGGGCGTTCGAACTGGGCCCGCAGGACTGACCGAGGGAGCCACGAGTGCCGTCCGACGCCCTGCTGAACCGCTACGACGCTCTTCTGCTGGACCTGGACGGCACCGTCTACCGGGGTCGTGAGGCCGTGCCCGGCGCGGTGGAGGCGGTCGCCTCCGCCCGCGGGCACGGCGTCGGCATCCGGTTCGTCACCAACAACGCGTCCCGCTCGCCGCGCGACGTCGCCGACCACCTCGCCGAGCTGGGCTTCAACGCCGCGCTGGAGGAGGTCAGCACCAGCGCCCAGGCGGGCGCGGAGATGCTGCTGGACCTGGTGCCCCGGGGCGCGACCGTGCTCGTCCTGGGCACCGACGCGCTGGTCGAGGAGGTCCGGGTCCGCGGGTTCGCGCCGACCCGGGAGGCCGCCGGAGCGCAAGCGGTCGTGCAGGGGCTCTCGCCCGACCTGAGCTGGCGGGACCTCGCGGAGGCCGCGGTCGCGATCCGGGCCGGCGCCCCGTGGGTGGCCTGCAACGTGGACGCCACCCTGCCCACCGAACGCGGTCTGCTGCCCGGCAACGGGTCGCTGGTCGCGGCCGTCCGCACGGCCACCGGGCAGGAGCCGCTGGTGGCCGGCAAGCCCGCGACGCCGCTGCTGGAACAGGCCGCGAAGTCGTTGGGCGCGCAACGGCCCCTGGTCGTCGGCGACCGCCTGGACACCGACATCCTGGGCGCGGTGCACGCGGGCATGGACTCGCTGCTCGTGCTCACCGGCGTGTCCACCGAACAGGACGTCGAGGCCCTGCCGCGGGAGCTTCGGCCCACGTATGTGGCGGCGGACCTCACGGTGCTCGATCGGCTACCGTGAAAGCGTGAGCTTCGAGGTTCCCCTCCCCGGCCCGCCGCGTGATCCGGTGGCCGGGATCGACGACGCGCTGGCCGGTCTCGACGGACTGGAGCAGCTGGACGTCGCCGAGCACGTCGCGCGGTTCGACGACGCGCACGCGGCGCTGACCGCCGCGCTCTCCAGCATCGACAAGGTGTGATCCGGTGCCGCGCAGGGCTCGGCTGGACGCCGAACTGGTCCGCCGCGGGCTGGCCCGGTCCCGGGAGCACGCGAGCCAACTGGTCGCCGAAGGGCGCGTGACGGTCCGCGGCACGGTCGCGACCAAACCCGCCACGGCCGTGGAACTGGACACCGCGCTGGTCGTGCGCACCGGCGACGACCCGAACTGGGCGTCGCGCGGCGCGCACAAGCTGGTCGGCGCGCTGGAGAAGTTCCCCGAGGTCGTGGTCGAGGGCCGTCGCTGCCTGGACGCGGGGGCGTCCACGGGTGGTTTCACCGACGTGCTGCTGCGGTCCGGCGCACGCCAGGTCGTCGCGGCCGACGTCGGCCGGGGCCTGCTGGACTGGAAGTTGCAGACCGACGACCGGGTCGTGGTCAAGGACAAGACCAACGTGCGGTCCCTTCGGCCCGAAGACATCGGCGGTCCCGTTGAACTCGTGGTGGCCGATCTCTCGTTCATCTCGTTGAGGCTGGTGCTGCCCGCGCTGGCCGCGTGCCTCGACGAGGAGGGCGATCTGCTGCCGATGGTGAAACCGCAGTTCGAGGTGGGCAAGGAACGGCTGGGCTCGGGCGGGGTCGTGCGCGACCCCGAGCTGCGCGCCGAGGCCGTGCTGGACGTCGTCGCCGCCGCGGCCGGGCTGGGCCTGCGCCTGCGCGGCGTGACCGCGAGCCCCCTGCCCGGGCCGTCGGGCAACGTCGAGTACTTCGCCTGGCTGCGCCGGGGCGAGCCCCTGGACGCGGACTCCGCCGCCGCGCTCGTGCGAACCGCAGTAGCGGAAGGACCGCAGTGACGAGGGAGATCCTGCTCGTCGTCCACACCGGACGGCTCAGCAACGTGTCCGTGGCGCAGGAGGTGGCCCGCCGGTTCGCCGAGGCGGGGGTGCGGCTGCGCGTGCTCAAGGACGAGGCGCCGGAACTGGACCCGTCCTGCTACACCCGGGTCGTCGCGGCCGACGACACCGCCGCCGAGGGCACCGAGCTGGTGTTCGTGCTCGGCGGCGACGGCACGCTGCTGCGCGCGGCGGAACTCGCGCGGGCCTGCGGGGTGCCGGTCCTCGGGGTGAACCTGGGGCGGGTCGGGTTCCTGGCGGAGGCCGACTACGACGCGCTGTCCGAGGCCGTGTCGCGGGTCATCCACCGGTCCTACGAGGTGGAGGAGCGGATGACGGTGGACATCACCGCGTCCGTGGACGGCGTGGTGATCGAGTCGACGTGGGCGCTCAACGAGGCCAGCGTCGAGAAGAGCTCGCGGGAACGCATCCTGGACGTGGTGGTCGAGGTGGACGGGCGGCCGGTGTCGGCGTTCGGGTGCGACGGCGTGCTGGTGGCCACCCCGACCGGGTCCACCGCGTACGCGTTCTCGGCGGGCGGGCCGGTGGTGTGGCCGGACGTGCAGGCCCTGCTGGTGGTGCCGTCGAACGCGCACGCGTTGTTCGCGCGGCCCCTGGTGGTGTCGCCGGCGTCGGTGGTGGCGCTGGAGGTCGACGCGGGCGGGCACCCGGCGGTGCTGTGCGCGGACGGCCGGCGGACCGTGGAGCTGCCGGCCGGGGCGCGGGTCGAGGTCGTGGGCGGGAAGACGCCGTTGCGGCTGGTCCGGTTGCGGGAGGGGCCGTTCACCGACCGGTTGGTGGAGAAGTTCTCGCTGCCGGTGCAGGGTTGGCGGGGCCCTTCGGCGGGGTGAGTGGTCCGGACGGGTTAGAACACCTGTTCGCCCGACACTCCCACCCGAACGCCCATGCCGGCCGCTTCGCCCAGTAGTGTTCGCGCTGTGCTGGCCGAGATGCGCATCCAGGGCCTCGGTGTGATCGACGAGGCCACCCTTGAGCTCGCCGAGGGCTTCACCGTGGTGACCGGTGAGACCGGCGCGGGCAAGACCATGGTCGTCACCGGGCTCCACCTGCTGGGCGGGGGCCGGGCCGAGGCGTCGCGCGTGCGCAACGGCGCGGACAAGGCGGTCGTCGAAGGGCGTTTCATGGCGCCCGCCGGGAGCCCGGCCGCGAAGGTGGCCGAGGAGGTGGGCGGCGAGCCCGACGACGACGGGTCGGTGATCGCCGTGCGGACCGTCGGGGCCGACGGCCGTTCCCGGGCCCACCTGGGCGGGCGGTCGGTGCCGGTCGGGGTGCTGTCCGAGCTGGCCGAGCAGCTGCTGGCGGTGCACGGGCAGAACGACCAGCTTCGGCTGCTGCGGCCCACCGAGCAGCGGGCGGTGCTGGACCGGTTCGCCGGGGACGACGTCGGCGCGCCGCTGAAGAAGTACCAGGCCATCCGCGAGGAGTGGCTGCGGGTCGCGGCGGAGCTGACCGAGCGGACCGAGCGGGCGCGGGAGCTGGCGCGCGAGGCCGACCTGCTGCGGCACGGCCTGGCCGAGATCAACGCGGTCGCGCCGAAGTCCGGCGAGGACGTCGAGCTGCACGACGAGGCCCGCCGGCTGGCCGACGCGGACCAGTTGCGGGAGGCCGCGACCGGCGCGCAGTACGCGGTGAGCGGGTCGCCCGAGGGTGACCCGGACATCCCGGGCGCGCTGGGGTTGATCGGGGAGGCGCGGCGGCGGTTGGCCTCGTCGGAGGACCCGAAGCTGCGCGACCTGGAGCCCCGGCTGGTGGAGGCGGAGACGCTGCTCGCCGACGTGGGCGCGGAGATCGTCGGGTACCTGGAGCACCTCGACGCCGACCCGGCGCGGTTGGAGCAGGTGCTGGCGCGCCAGGCCGAGCTGAAGTCGTTGACCCGGAAGTACGCGGCCGACGTGGACGGCGTGATCGCGTGGGCGACCGACGCGGCGGCCCGGTTGGCCGGGTTGGACACCTCCGACGAGGCGTTGGCGGCGTTGGCGGCGCGGCGCGACGAGCTGGCCGTGGAGCTGGCCGGGTACGCGCAGCAGGTGACCGCCGAGCGCGTCGCGGCCGCCGAGGAGCTGGGCAAGGCGGTGTCGGAGGAGCTGACGGGCCTCGCGATGCCGCACGCGAACGTCGAGGTCGCGGTGCGGCCCCGGGTCGCCGAGTCCGGGGACCCGCAGGCGTTGCGGGTCGGTGGGCAGTCGCTGCACGCCGGCGCGTCCGGCGTGGACGACGTGGAGCTGCGGCTGATCTCGCACCCCGGCGCGCCCGCGCTGCCGGTGCACAAGGGCGCGTCGGGCGGTGAGCTGTCCCGCGTGATGCTCGCGCTGGAGGTCGTGCTGTCGCACTCGGATCCGGTGCCGACGCTGGTGTTCGACGAGGTGGACGCCGGTGTCGGCGGGCGCGCGGCGGTCGAGGTCGGGCGGCGGTTGGCGCGGTTGGCGCGCAGCCACCAGGTGATCGTGGTGACGCACCTGCCGCAGGTGGCGGCGTTCGCGGACCGGCACCTGGTGGTGGACAAGACCGCGGACGGCGTGTTGACGCGCAGCGGCGTGCGGGTGTTGGACGAATCCCAGCGCGTGGTCGAGTTGGCGCGCATGCTGGCCGGTATGGACTCGACGGACACCGGTCGCGCGCACGCCGAGGAGTTGCTGGCGGCGGCGAAGGCCGACAAGGAGAGCGTTCCCGTGGTGCGGCGGAAGAAGCGGAAGTGACCCGCCGCGGCCTCGGCGTCGGGCTGCTGTCCCTGGCCGGGGTGACCGCCGCGGTCGCGACCTTCCTGCCGCTGTACTCCGTGGGCACCTCGCTGGACGGGGACGCGCGGTTCGGGTTCACCGCGACCAGCTGGGCGACCACGAGCGAACCCGCGGGCCTGAGCTGGTTGGGCGGCTCGACGCAGCACGGCGTGCCGATCGTGATCGCCGCCGTGCTGCTGCTGGTCGCGCCGGCCCTGGCGTTCCTGCCCGAGCCGCAGCGGCAGGCCGCCCGCTACGCGGCGGTCGCCGCGACCGGGCTGCTCGCGGGGGCGGTGTGGACGACGGGCATGGCGGTCGCGGCGTGGCTGACGCCGCCGGTGTCGGACGTGCGCACCACCATGGAATACCGGACGGGCGCGGGGTTGTGGGTGCTCGTGGCGGCGGTGCTGGTGGCCGTGGTGGGGACGGTGTTCCTGTTGCGCCGGGGCGTGCCGGAGCCGGAGGGTGCGGTGGTGCACGTGGTGGTCGACGACACGGACACGCCGCCGATGGGGATCCAGGTGGCGGTGCTGCCGACGACGGGGGAGAAGGCGTAGTGGACCGGCGGGTCGTGGGGGTGGTCGCGCTGGTCGCGGCCGTGCCGTTGGCGGTGGTGGCGAGCTTCCTGCCGTTGTACGAGCAGGTGTGGCGGTTCAGCCCGGACGGCGGGATGGACCTCGCGCACACGTCGTGGGCGGTGTCGACGTCCAGCGGTGGCGTGTTCGGGCGGGAGGCGCTCTACGGGGTGCCGGTCGTGGTGGCGGCGGCGTTGCTGCTGGTCGGCGCGGTGTTCGTGCGGGTGTGGTGGGGGCGGCTGGTCGCGTTCGGCGGCGCGTTGATGCTGGTGGGCGCGGCGTGGGCGGTGGCGCAGCTCGCGTTCGGCGTGCTGGGCGAGGGGCAGCCGGTCGGCGAGGGGCTGACCATCGAGACCGAGCTGGGGTCGGCGGTCCTGGTGTACGGGGTGGCGTGCCTGGTGGCGGTGCTCGGCGGGGTGCTGGTGCAGGACCGGCCCGCGCGGGTGGTGCCCGTGCCCGAGGGGCCCGTGGTGTACCGGGTGGACGAGGACGACCACACCCCGCCGTTCGGGTTGGCGTTGCCGCCGAGCGGTTCGGCGGGTGAGCGGTGAACCGGCGGGTCGTCGGGGCCGTCGCGCTCGGGGTCGGCGCGGTGCTCGCGGTGTGCGGGTCGTTGTTGGAGCTGTTCCGGGCCGAGTTCCGGGTCGGGCCCGACCGGGTCGACAGCCAGGTGCTCACGGCGTGGCGGACGACGTTCGAGTTCTCGGGCGCGCAGGCGCCCGAGACGTTCCCCGGGTGGGGGTGGGGGTACTCGATCGTGGCCGCCGCCGTGCTCGCCGTGGTGGGGCTCGTGCTGCTGTTCCGGTCGCCGACGGCCGGTGCGGTGGGGCGGTTCGCGGTGGTGGCGGCCGGCGGGGTGCTGATCGGGACCACGTGGTCGGCGTACGCGACGCTCGACGGGATGTTCGACACCATCGCGATGATCAACGGCGGCATGGCGTTCGGCCCGGGGCTGTGGGTGCTGGTCCTCGCGTGCCTCGCGCTGACGGCGGGCGCGGCGCTGGTGCAGGAGTGGCCCGAGCGCCCGCCCCGGCCCGAGGGGCCGGCGGTGTACCGGGTGGACGGTGACGACGAGGACACGCCGCCGTTCGGCATCCCCATCCCCACCGACGAGATCGACCTGGACGGGCGGGGGGAATCCCCCGAGCGGGGGTAATCCGTCCACTGTGGAGCGGTGACCTTCCTGACCAGCCTGGACCGCCTCGGCGTGTTGGTCCGGCCGGCGCGCCGACGTGAGTCACCATCGGTTCATGAAGCTCTCCGGGTTGCTCAGCCGCGCGAACCACGACCTGCCGGGTGTCACGGGTGTCGCCCGGGTCGACCGGCGGGCGGGGGACCTGCTGCGCCGGCTCAGTCCCGGTGACATCGCGGTCCTCGACCACGTCGACCTCGACCGGCGCACCGCCGAGGCGCTGGTCACCGCGGAGGTCGCGGGCGTGGTCAACGCGTCGCCGTCGATCTCCGGCCGCTTCCCCAACCTCGGGCCCGAGCTGCTGCTGGAGGCGGGCATCCCGCTGGTCGACGGCGTCGGCACGGGCGTGCTGCGCGAGCTGAGGGACGGCACGAAGCTGCGCCTGCACGACGGCGCGGTCTGGGTCGGCGAACGGGAGGTCGCGCGCGGCGTCGAGCAGAGCGCCGAGTCCGTCGCCGACGCGATGATCGAGGCCAAGGCCGGGATGGCGGCGCAGCTGGAGGCGTTCTCCGCCAACACCATCGAGTTCCTGCGCCGCGAACGCGCCCTGATCCTGGACGGCATCGGCGTGCCCGAGGTGTACGTGCCGATCCGCGACCGGCAGGTGCTGGTGGTCGCCGGCGGTCCCCGGCACGCCGAGGAGCTGCGGCGGCTGCGCAAGTACATCCGCGAGTACCGGCCGGTGCTGGTCGGCGTGGACGCGGGCGCGGACACCCTGCACGACGCCGGGTACAAGCCGGACATCATCGTCGGCGACCCCGACGGCATCGGCACCGAGACGCTGCGCGCCGGGTCCGAGGTCGTCGTGCCGGCCCAGACCGACGGCCACGCGCCCGGTCTGGAGCGCATCCAGGACCTGGGCATCGGCGCGGTGACCTTCCCGGCGTCGGGCAACGCCGAGGACCTGGCGCTGCTGCTGGCCGAGGCGCACGGCGCGAGCCTGGTGGTGACCGTGGGACTGCAGGCGGGGCTGCGCGAGTTCCTCGACCGGGGTCACTCCGGGTCCAACCCGTCGACCTTCCTGACCCGGCTCAAGCTGGGCAGCAAGCTCGTCGACGGGGCGGCGGTCGCGACCCTGCACCGCAGCCGGGTGTCGCTGGGCGTGATGGTGCTGCTCGTGCTGGCCGCGGTCGTCGCGATGGTGGCGGCGCTCGCGGTGTCCGGGGTCGGTCAGGTGTACGTCGACGTGGCGGTGGACGCGTTCCGGTCCGTCGTCGACTGGGTCAAGGGGTTGTTCTGATGATCTCCATGCGCTACCACATCGTCTCCATCACCGCGGTGTTCCTGGCGCTGGCCGTGGGCGTCGTGCTGGGTTCGACGGCGATCAGCAGCCGGTTGCTGTCCGGGTTGACCGACGACAACTCGGCGCTGGGCAAGGAGGTCGCCGACCTCCAGACCGCGCGCAACGGGTTGAACGCGAAGCTCGCCGACGCCGACAGGTTCGCCACGACCGTCGGGCCGATGGCGGTGAAGGGCCTGCTCGCGGAGCGGACCGTGGTGCTGGTGACGACGTCCGACGCGCGGCCCAACGACCGCGACGCGCTGGCCGAGCTGTTGCGCGCCGCGGGGGCGTCGGTGACCGGGGAGCTGCAGCTGACGGAGTCGTTCGTGGACCCGCGCAAGGCCGACCAGTTGCGGGACCTGGTGGCGCGGTTGCAGCCGGCCGGGACGCAGCTGCCGACCGGGTCGGACCCGGGGACGCGGGCGGGCGGCTTGCTGGGCGCGTTGCTGCTGCTGAACAAGGAGACCAACCAGCCGCAGGCCACGCCGGACGAGACGGCGGCGGCGCTGGCGGGGCTGGCGACGGCCGGTTTCGTCAAGCAGGGCGCGGGGCTGCGGCCGGCGCAGCTCGCGGTGGTGCTGACCGGCGGGTCGTTCGACGGGGACTCGGCCGGTGACCGGGCGGCGACGATCGCGCGGTTCGCGACCCAGCTCGACCGGTCCGGGGCGGGGACGGTGCTCGCGGGCGGCGAGGGGTCGGCGAACGGGAGCGGGCCGGTGGGCGTGGTGCGGGCGGACACGGCGGCGACGTCGGTCGTCTCGACCGTGGACAACGTGGGGACGGCGGCCGGGCGGGTGGTGGCCGTGCTGGCGCTGCGCGAACAGCTGGAGGGCAAGTCCGGGCGGTACGGGGTGGCGGGCAACGCGGAGGCCCCGGCTCCCGGCGCGGTCGGCTGAGCCGCGGCGCGGTCGGCCGGCACGTCGGGCCCGGCCGGCGCGACGGGTGTTGGCCGGCGCGGCGGACAGGTCGGTGAACGGGTCGTGAACGGGCTAGGCCATCCGAGTGATGCGCCGGGGTACCGCCGGCGCGCTGGGTGACTGTCGCCGTGTTAGCGTTAGGGCCCGTGGACAGGGCCGGTCGCCCTGCGGAACTTCAGACCACGGGGAGCCTCCTTGGTGCTTCAGGCACGTACGACCAAGCACGTTTTCGTCACCGGGGGCGTGGCCTCCTCCCTGGGCAAGGGACTCACCGCCTCCAGCCTCGGCCAGTTGCTGACCGCCCGTGGCCTGCGGGTGACCATGCAGAAGCTGGACCCCTACCTCAACGTCGATCCCGGCACGATGAACCCCTTCCAGCACGGTGAGGTGTTCGTCACCGAGGACGGCGCGGAGACCGACCTCGACATCGGCCACTACGAGCGGTTCCTCGCGCGGGACCTGTCCGGGGACGCCAACGTCACCACCGGGCAGGTGTACTCCGAGGTGATCGCCAAGGAGCGGCGCGGCGAGTACCTCGGCGACACCGTCCAGGTCATCCCGCACATCACCGACGAGATCAAGCGGCGCATCCGCGCGATGGCCGAGCCGGGACCCGACGGGGTGGCCCCCGACGGGGTGGCCCCCGACGTGGTGATCACCGAGGTGGGTGGCACGGTCGGCGACATCGAGTCGCTGCCGTTCCTGGAGGCCTGCCGGCAGGTGCGCCACGACGTCGGCCGCGACAACGTCTTCTTCCTGCACGTCTCGCTGGTGCCCTACCTGGCCCCGTCCGGCGAGCTGAAGACCAAGCCGACGCAGCACTCGGTGGCCGCGCTGCGCAACATCGGCATCCAGCCCGACGCGATCGTGTGCCGGGCCGACCGGGAGATCCCGGACGCGTTGAAGCGCAAGATCGGCCTCATGTGCGACGTCGACACCGACGCCGTCGTGGCGGCCGTGGACGCGCCGTCGATCTACGACATCCCCAAGGTGCTGCACGGCGAGGGCCTCGACGCCTACGTGGTGCGCCGGCTCGACCTGCCGTTCCGCGACGTCGACTGGACGGTGTGGGGCGACCTGCTCGACCGCGTCCACAACCCGGCGGAGAAGGTCCGCATCGGCCTGGTCGGCAAGTACGTGGACCTGCCCGACGCGTACCTGTCGGTGACCGAGGCGCTGCGCGCGGGCGGGTTCGCGCACCGGGCCAAGGTCGAGGTCGTGTGGGTGCCCTCCGACGAGTGCCAGACGCCCTCGGGCGCGGCGCACGCGCTCGGCGGCCTGGACGCGATCCTCATCCCGGGCGGCTTCGGCGTGCGCGGCATCGAGGGCAAGATCGGCGCGATCACCCACGCCCGGACCCGCGGCATCCCGCTGCTGGGCCTGTGCCTGGGCCTGCAGTGCATGGTCATCGAGGCCGCGCGCAACCTCGCGGGCATCGAGGACGCCAACTCCTCGGAGTTCGAGGAGACCGGGTCGATGGTGATCAGCACGATGGCCGACCAGGAGGACGTGGTCGCCGGGCAGCGCGACATGGGCGGCACGATGCGGCTGGGCGCGTACCCGGCGAAGCTCGTCCCGGGCTCGCAGGTGGCGCTGGCGTACGGGTCGGTCGAGGTGTCCGAGCGGCACCGGCACCGGTACGAGGTCAACAACGCGTTCCGGGACAAGCTGGGCAAGGCCGGCCTGGTGTTCTCCGGGACGTCGCCGGACGGTCGGCTGGTGGAGTTCGTGGAGCTGCCGGCGGACGTGCACCCGTTCTTCGTGGCGACGCAGGCGCACCCGGAGCTGAAGTCCCGGCCGACCAAGCCGCACCCGCTGTTCGCGGCGTTCGTGAAGGCGGCGCTGGACTACCGGCTGGCCGACCGGCTGCCGCTGCCGTCGGGCGCGGGGGCGGCGAAGTGACCGACCGGCACGAGTTCTCGGTCGTCTCGTCGCGGGACGTGCACATCGGTCGCGTGGTCGGGCTGCGCGTGGACGAGGTCGTCATGCCCGGCGGCGGGACGGCCAAGCGCGAGGTCGTGGAGCACCTGGGCGCGGTGGCGGTGGCGGCGGTGTCCGACGACGGCCTGGTCACGCTGATCCACCAGTACCGGCACCCGCTGGGCAAGCGGATCTGGGAGCTGCCCGCCGGGTTGCTGGACTCCGGTGCCGAGGAGCCCCTGGAGGCGGCTCGGCGGGAGCTGGTGGAGGAGGTCGGGCTGACGGCGTCGTCGTGGGTGACGCTGGTCGACGTCGCGGCTTCGCCCGGGTTCACCGACGAGGTGGTGCGGGTGTACCTCGCGCGGGGGCTGTCCTCGGTGGACCGGGAGCACATGGGCGAGGAGGAGGCGGACCTGGAGGTCCACCGCTTCCCGCTGGACCGGGCGGTGGAGATGGCGCTGGCCGGGGAGATCGTGAACGGGGCGGCGGTGGCCGGGCTGCTGGCGGCCCAGGCGGTGCTGGCGGGCCGAGCCCACCCGCGACCGGCGGACGCGCCGTTCGAGGACCGCCCCACCCGGTTCGCGGCTCGACAGGACTGAGCTGACCCGCGCCCCGGTCGGCCTTGCGGCGGGTCGGGGCGCGGCTCGACCCGGCGGTGGCTGGGGCTCGGGCTGGCTGGGGCTCGGGCTGGCTGGGGCTCGGGCTGGCGGTAGGTGGGGGGTCGGGCCGGCCGGCACCGGGCGGGCGCAGAGGCGCGCGGCTCGGTGATGTCGATGCTCGCCCCCGCGTGGCGGCGGGCGCGAGCACAATGAGGGGCATGGGTGTGCGGGGGCCGGTGGCTGTGGCGGTGGGGGCCGTGGTGGCGGCTGGGGGCATGTACTTCAGCGACCCCAACCGGCCCGGGTCGATCTGGCCGCCGTGCCCGCTGTTCGCGTTGACGGGCATCCAGTGCCCGGGGTGCGGGTCCACGCGGATGGTGCACGCGCTGCTGCACGGCGATCTCGTCGCCGCGTGGCAGCTCAACGCCGTGATGCTGGTGGCCGGGCTGCCGTTGCTGGCCTGGCTGTGGGCGCGGTGGTTCCGGGCGGCTCGGCGGCGTGAGCCGGTGCCGCCGGTGTCCGCGAAGGTCGGGATCCCGGTGGTGGCGGTCGCCGTGACCTGGATGGTGGTCCGGAACCTGGTCCCGGGGACCTAGTCGCGCAGCTTGCGGCCCTGGGCGTCGGTGCCGCCGTTGACGAGCAGGATGATGCCGTCGATCAGCGACCAGATGCCGCAGCCGCCGCAGGTCAGCAACTGCGCGATGCCGATGCCCGTGTCCCCGATGTAGAACCGGCCGATGCCGAACGGCAGCGCCAGTTGCAGCACGCCCGCCGCGATGCGGGACTTGTCCGACAGCGGCCGGCCGGTCAACGGGTCCACGCCGTACGGGGCCGACGGGCTCGGGCCGTAGTAGCCGGGCGGCGCGTACCCGGGCACGGCGTACCCGGGTTGGCTGAAACCGGGCTGGCTGAAACCGGGCTGGGTGAAGCCGGGCGGCGGGGTGGCGTAGTCCGTCGGCGGCGCGTAGTAGGTCTGCGGCGGGGGCAGGAAGTCCGGGTGGGGTTGCGGCAGGTCGTGGAACAGGGCCGCCAGCTCGCCCGCGGTCTGGGCCGAGGTCGCGAAGCCGACCCGCTGCTCGTACTCGCCGATCTCCAGGCGGCCCTCGGCGAAGTGGTCGTTGAGCGCGCTGATGGCCGCCTCGCGCTGCTGGTTGCCGATGCGGACCTGGTGGGGTTCGGACACGGCCTGAACGCTAACAGCCCGCGCCCGTTGATCCAGCCGGAACGCGCCGGCCGACCTACGCTGACCAGGTGCTGGTCGGAGTACCCCGTGAGCTGAAGAACCACGAGTACCGGGTGGCGATCACCCCGGCGGGCGTGGTCGAGCTGGTGCGGCGGGGGCACCAGGTGCTGGTCGAGGCCGGTGCGGGGGACGGCAGCGCCATCCCCGACGCCGAGTTCCGGGCCGCCGGCGCGCGGATCGTGCCGCACGCCGACGACCTGTGGGGCGAGGCGGAGCTGGTGCTCAAGGTCAAGGAGCCGGTGCCCGACGAGTTCCACCGCATGCGGCCCGGCCAGACCCTGTTCACCTACCTGCACCTCGCCGCCAACGCCGAGTGCACCCGCGCGATCGTCGCCGCCGGCATCGACGCCATCGCCTACGAGACCGTCCAGCTCCCCGACGGGTCGCTGCCGCTGCTGGCCCCGATGAGCGAGGTCGCCGGCCGGATGTCGGTCCAGGTCGGCGCGCACTGCCTGGAGCGCAACCAGGGCGGCCGGGGCGTGCTGCTCGGCGGCGTCCCCGGCACGCCGGCGGGCAAGGTGGTGGTGATCGGCGCGGGCGTCGCCGGGATGAACGCCGCCGCCATCGCGCTGGGCATGCAGGCCGAGGTGATCGTGCTGGACACCAACGTCAACCGGCTGCGGCAGATCGACTTCACCTACCGCGGGCACCTCCAGACCGTCGCCTCGAACGCGTACGAGGTCGAGAAGGCGTGCCGGTGGGCGGACCTGGTGATCGGGGCGGTGCTCGTGCCGGGCGCGAAGGCCCCGACGCTCGTGGGCAACCACCTCGTGTCCACCATGCGCACCGGGTCGGTCCTCGTGGACATCGCCATCGACCAGGGCGGCTGCTTCGCCGACTCCCGCCCGACCACGCACGACGACCCGACCTTCCGCGTGCACGACTCGATTTTCTACTGTGTGGCCAACATGCCGGGAGCCGTGCCGCACACCTCGACCTGGGCGCTCACGAACGTCACACTCCCGTACGTGACAGCGCTGGCGGACAAGGGGTTCCGGCAGGCCGTCGGGGACGACCCGGCGTTGGCGAAGGGGGTGAACGCGGTGCGCGGCACCGTCGTGCAGGCCGAGGTGGCCAAGGCGCACGGGCTGCCCCACGTCCCGCTGGCCCAGACGTGACGGACGTCAAGGACGTGGTCACGGCGTTCCTCGACCACCTCGCCGTCGAACGGGGCACCGCCCGCAACACCCTCGACTCCTACCGCCGCGACCTGCGCCGCTACGCCGAGCACCTGGAACGCGAGTCGGTCGGCGACCTCGGCGCGGTCACCGAGGCGCACATCACGGCGTTCGCGGCGGCGTTGCGCGACCAGGGGCTGGCCGAGTCGTCCGTGGCCCGGACCCTGGTCACCGTTCGCGGCCTGCACCGCTTCGCCCACCGCGAGGGCGTCACGGCCCACGACCCCGCCCGCGACGTGCACCCGCCGACCCCGCCGCGCCGCCTGCCCAAGGCGCTGCCCGTGGCCGACGTCCTGCGCCTGCTGGACACCCCCGCGAGCCTGCGCGACAAGGCCCTGCTCGAACTCCTGTACTCCACCGGCGCCCGCATCTCCGAGGTCGTCGGCCTGGACGTGGACGACGTCGACACCGCCGAGCGCACCGTCCTGCTCGACGGCAAGGGCGGCAAGCAGCGCCTGGTGCCCGTGGGCCGCCCCGCCCTGGCGGCCCTGGAGGCCTACCTGGTGCGCATGCGCCCGACCCTGGTCAAGCGCGGCACTCCGGCGCTGTTCCTCAACGCCCGCGGCGGCCGGCTGTCGCGGCAGACGGCGTGGCAGGTCCTCAAGACCGCCGCCGAACGCGCCGGCATCCGGGCCGAGGTGTCCCCGCACACCCTGCGCCACTCCTTCGCCACCCACCTGCTGGAAGGCGGCGCGGACGTGCGGGTGGTGCAGGAGCTGCTCGGCCACGCCAGCGTCACGACCACGCAGGTCTACACGCTGGTCACGGTCAACACCCTGCGCGAGGTCTACGCGACCGCCCACCCCCGCGCGACGGGTGGAACATGAGACGCCCACGGGTAGTGTGGGCCAACCCCGGACGCGACGAGCTGGAGGAGCCGTGCCGGTGCCGAACATCGACGAGCCGGACCTTGCCGACATCCAGCTCGGACCGGTCCTGCACGCCCTGAGCGACCCCACCAGGCTCGCCGTCGTCCTCCAGATCGAGGCGGACGGCGAGCGCTGCTGCGGCGCGCTGGCGGTGGACGTGGCGAAGTCGACGCTGTCCCAGCACCTGCGGGTGCTGCGGGAGGCGGGCATCACCCGGACCCGGGCGTGCGGCAACCAGCGCTGGGTGTCGCTGCGCCGCGACGACCTGGACACCCTGTTCCCGGGCCTGCTCGACGTGGTCCTCCGGGCCGCCGAGCGGCGAGCCGAACCGGTCGGCCGGTAACCCCGCGGGTGAGAACTCCTCGCTCCGGCTACGGCGAGGCGCGTTGCTGGTGGACCTCGGTGTGCTTAGGCTGCGCCCAGGCAGAGGACTAGGGATCGGGAAGGCGATGTCGACACCGGAGCACGCGGGCCAGGCGTGGGGTCCACCACCGCCGCCGCCCACGCCGAAGTCCGGTGTGCCGCGCGCGTCCGTGGAACTGAGCCTCGCCCCGCACGCGGCGCCGGCCGACGAGGACGCCGCCGAGCAGGCGGTGGGCGACATAGGACCCACCGGACGCCCCCTGCGCTACGTGCCCGAACCGCCGCTGATCGCCCACCACGGGCCGGCGAAGATCCTGGCCATCTGCAACCAGAAGGGCGGGGTCGGCAAGACCACGTCCACCATCAACCTCGGGGCCGCGCTGACCGAGTTCGGGCGGCGCGTGCTGCTCGTGGACTTCGACCCGCAGGGCGCGCTGTCGGTCGGCCTCGGCGTGCACCCCCACCAGCTCGACCAGACGATCTACAACGTGATCATGGAACGGGACGTCACCGTCCGGGACGTGATCATGCAGACGCCGGTCGAGGGCATGGACCTGCTGCCCTCCAACATCGACCTGTCCGCGGCGGAGATCCAGCTCGTGTCCGAGGTCGGGCGCGAGCACACGCTCGTGCGCACCCTGCGGCCGGTGATCGACCACTACGACTACGTGCTGGTGGACTGCCAGCCCTCGCTCGGCTTGCTCACGGTCAACGCCCTCGCGGCGGCCGACGGCGTCCTCATCCCGCTGGAGTGCGAGTTCTTCAGCCTGCGCGGGGTCGCCCTGTTGATCGACACCATCGAGAAGGTCAGGGAGCGGTTGAACCCGAAGCTGGAGATCACCGGCATACTCGCCACCATGTACGACCCGCGCACCCTGCACTCCCGCGAGGTGATGGCGCGCGTGGTGGAGGCGTTCGGCGACGTCGTGTTCGACACGGTGATCAACCGCACGGTCCGGTTCCCGGAGACGACCGTCGCCGGCGAGCCGATCACCAGATGGGCCCCCCGCTCGGCGGGCGCCAAGGCCTACCGCGCGCTGGCGCGCGAGGTGATCGCCCGGTGACCCGACGCCCATCACTGCCGGGCGCGTCCGAACTGTTCCGCCTCACCAGCCCCTCAGCTCTCGACGTGCCGCAGCAACAGCAGTCCCAGCCGGAACCGGAGCCCGCGCCGCGCCGGGGCACCGGTCGGCAGAAGCACTCCACCAAGATCACCGTGTACGTCTCCGACGAGGAGCTGCTCGCGCTGGAGCACGCGCGGCTGGCGCTGCGCGGCGAGCACGGCCTGGCCGTGGACCGCGGTCGCGTGGTGCGCGAGGCGATCGCGATAGTGCTGGACGACCTCGAAGAGCACGGCGGCGACTCGCTGCTCGTGCGCAGGTTGCGCGAGCGGTGACCGGGGACGTTTCCGCGCAGGAGGTCCCCGACGGTCGTTTCAAGGTCCGGCTGACGAACTTCGAGGGCCCGTTCGACCTGCTGCTGCAACTGATCTCGCAGCACACGCTGGACGTCACCGAGGTGGCGCTGCACCAGGTCACCGACGACTTCATCGCGCACATCCGGGCCCTGGGCGACCAGTGGGACCTGGACGAGACGACCGAGTTCCTGGTCATCGCCGCCACCCTGCTCGACCTGAAGGCGGCCCGCCTGCTGCCCGCCGGCGACGTCGAGGACGAGGAGGACCTGGCGCTGCTGGAGGCGCGGGACCTGCTGTTCGCGCGGCTGCTGCAGTACCGGGCGTACAAGCAGGTCGCGGCCCTGTTCGCCGAGCTGGAGCAGGGCGCCTACCGGCGCTACCCCAGGTCGGTGGCGCTGGAGGAGCGCTACGAGGGGCTGCTGCCCGAGGTGATGCTGGGCGTCGACGCGCGCCGCTTCGCCGAGATCGCCGCCGCGGTGTTCCGGCCGAGACCGGCCCGGACGGTCTCGACGTCGCACGTCCACCAGCACCGCATCTCGGTGCGCGAGCACGCCTCGGCGCTGCGGGCGTTCCTGGCCGAGCGGGGGACGGCGACGTTCGCCGAGGTCGTGGCCGAGTGCACGGAGACGATCGAGGTCGTGGCGCGGTTCCTGGCGCTGCTGGAGCTGTACCGGGAGAAGGCGCTGGCGTTCGAACAGCCGGACCCGCTGGGTGAGCTGACCATCACGTGGGTCGGCGGGACGGTCGAGGAAGCGGAGGCGGAAGCCCGCGACGAGGACGAGGAGTACGGGTGACCGACCCTGACCAGCAAGAACCCGCCGTTGACCCGGCCGACGACGCGCTGTTCCCCGCGCCCGAGCCCGCCGCGCCCGAACCTGCCGCGCCCGCTCCTGCGCCCGAACCCGAGGGTGAGCCGATCGAGGACTCCGGGCTGCCCGACCTCGCCGACGACCGCGAGTTCGAGGGCGCGCTCGAATCGGTCCTCCTCGTCGTGGACACCCCGATCGACGAGAAGCAGCTCGCCGGCGTGTTCGAACAGCCCGTGAGGCGTGTCACCCAGGCGCTCAAAACCCTCAGCGCCCGCTACACCGAGCAGGGCAGCGGCATCGACCTGCGTAGAATCGGGGACGGCTGGCGGTTCTACACCAGGGACCGCTTCGCGCCATTCGTGGAGAAGCTCCTGCTGGACGGGCAGCGCGCCAAGCTGACCCGGGCCGCGCTGGAGACGCTCGCCGTCATCGCCTACCGGCAGCCGGTCACCCGGGCCAGGATCGCGGCGGTGCGCGGGGTCAACGTCGACGGTGTCATCCGCACGCTCGTCGCGCGCGGGCTCATCGCCGAGACCGGCACGGACTCCGACACGGGTGGCATCCTTTACCGCACGACCGAACTGTTCCTGGAGCGGTTGGGGCTGTCGTCGCTGGACGACCTGCCGCCGATCGCTCCCCTGCTGCCCGAAGTGGATGCGATCGACGATGTCTGACCAGGGACCCGAAGGGATTCGGCTCCAGAAGGTGCTCGCCAAGGCGGGCATCGCCTCGCGACGGGTGGCCGAGGAGCTCATCGAGATGGGCCGCGTCCAGGTGGACGGCGAGGTCGTGCGCGAGCAGGGCCGCCGCATCGACCCGGACACCGCCGTCGTGCACGTGGACGGCGTCCGCGTGGTCCTCAAGGACGACGTGATCACGCTCGTGCTGAACAAGCCGCGCGGCGTGCTCTCGACCATGCACGACGAGCAGCACCGGCCGTGCGTCGGCGACTACCTGGCGCACCGCAAGGAGCGGCTGTTCCACGTCGGCCGGCTCGACGCCGACACCGAGGGCCTGCTGCTGCTGACCAACGACGGCGACCTCGCCCACCGCCTGATGCACCCCTCCTACGGGGTGACCAAGACCTACCTCGCCGAGGTGCCGGGGCCGGTGGCCAAGGACGTCGGCAAGCGGTTGCGCGCGGGCATCGAGCTGGAGGACGGGCCGGTCAAGGTCGACTCGTTCCGGCTGGTGTCCTCCGCGCCGGGCCGCGCGCTGGTCGAGGTGGTCCTGCACGAGGGCCGCAAGCACATCGTGCGCCGCCTGCTCGACGCGGTCGGCTACCCGGTGCAGAGCCTGGTGCGCACCGCCGTCGGCGAGGTCCGGCTGGGCAACCAGCGGCCCGGGTCGATGCGCGTGCTCAACCGGCAAGAGGTCGGCTCCCTCTACAAGGCTGTCGGGCTGTGAGGAGGGGCGTTCGACGGTCTCCCCCTGAAATCCGTCGAACGCCCCGCCCCATGACTACGGCACCCGGGTTGTTCAGTGTCAGGACGTGGACGCTGAACAGCGATCTCTGAACAATCGGCCCCCTGGCGGAGGGGGAGCGATGGCCAGATCGGAGAGCCCGTTACCGGCGGGCGAACTCGGCGCGTTCGCGGCGGACCTGCGCGCGTTGCGGCTCAAGGCGGGCAACCCGACCTACCGGCAGCTCAGCCGGGACGCGCACTACTCGGCGGCGGCGCTGTCCGAGGCGGCCAACGGGCGCAAGCTGCCCAGCCTCGCGGTGACCCTCGCGTACGTGAAGGCGTGCGGCGGGGACCTCGCCGAGTGGGAGGCGCGCTGGCGGGGGCTGGCCGACGACCGGCAGGCCGCGGCGGACGACCACGACCCGCCCTACGCGGGGCTGGCGCCGTTCCAGGTCGGGGACGCGGACCGGTTCTTCGGCCGCGAGGACCTGGTCCGCGAGCTGACCGGGCTGGTGGCGCGGCGGCGGTTCGTCGGCGTGTTCGGCGCGTCCGGGTCGGGCAAGTCGTCGGTGCTGCGCGCCGGGCTGGTGGCCCGCGCGACCGGGCCGGCCGTGGTGTTCACGCCCGGCGCGCGGCCGGTGCAGGAGCTGGCCGTGCGGCTGGCCGCCGTCACCGGCAAGGCCGCGACCGCGCTGGCCCGCGAGTTCGCCGCCTACCCGGAGAACCTGCACCTGCGCGTCCGGCAGACCGTGATCGGCGGGGACGACGACCTGCTGCTGGTCGTCGACCAGTTCGAAGAGGTCTTCACGCTGTGCGCGGACGACGCCGAGCGGTCGGCGTTCGTCGCCGCGCTCACCACCGCCGCGTCCGCCGAATCCAGCCGGACCCGGGTCGTGCTCGGCGTCCGCGCCGACTTCCTGGGCCACTGCGGCCGGCACCCCGAGCTGGTGGACGCGTTGCGCGGCGGGCACGTGCTGGTCGGGCCGATGACCGCGGACCAGTTGCGGGAGGCGATCGTCGAACCGGCCGTCGCCGTCGGCTGCAAGGCTGAGACCGCGCTGGTCACCCGCCTGGTCGCCGACGCCGCCGGCCAGCCCGCCGCGCTGCCGCTGGTGTCGCACGCCCTGCTGGAGACGTGGCGGCGGCGGCGCGGGGTGGCCTTGACGCTGGCCGGCTACGAGGAGGCGGGCGGGGTCGAGCACTCCATCGCCCGCAGCGCCGAGGCCGTCTACCTGGCCATGTCCGACACCGACCGGGCGGTGGCCAAGCGGGTGTTCCTGCGGCTGATCGCGGTCGGCGACGACACCGCCGACACCAAGCGCCGCGTCCGCCGCGACGAGGTGGACCACCCGGAGGTGCTGTCCGCGCTGGCCGCCGCTCGACTGGTCGTGCTGGACCGGGACACCGTCGAACTCGCCCACGAGGCCCTGATCCGCCGCTGGCCCCGGCTGCGCGACTGGATCGCCGAGGACCGCGCCGGGCTGCGCGTGCAGCGGATGCTCACCGACGCGGCGCACGTGTGGGAGTCGTTGAAGCGCGACCCCGGCGCGCTGTACCGGGGGACGCGCCTGGCGCTGGCCCGCGAGTGGGCCGACCGGGGCGCGGAGCTGACCGGGGTCGAACGCGAGTTCCTGGACGCGAGCACCGCCGCGGAGGAGGCGTCCACGGTCGCCGAGACCCGGCGGACGCGCCGGCTGCGCCGGTTGGTCGCCGTGCTGGGCGTGCTGCTGGTGCTGGCCGGGGTCTCGACGTTCCGCGCGTTCCGGGCGGAGCGGTCGGCGACCGAGCAGCGCAACATCGCGCTGGCCCGCAAGGTCGTCAACGAGGTCGAGGCGTTGCGCGACTCCGACCCGGCGCTCGCGGCCCAGCTGACCCTGGCCGCCCACCGCCTCGCGCCGCTGCCCGAGACGCGCGACGCCCTGCTCGGCGTGTTCGGCACCCCCTACGCGACGCGGCTGGAGTCGGTGCGCGACATCGCCGTCAGCCCGCACCGGTCCGTGGTCGCCGTGGTGGAGGAGAGCACCCGCCGCGACGCGACCCTCTACGACATGTCCGATCCGCGCCGCCCGACGCGGCTGGCGGTGCTGGACCGGCAGCCCGGCGGGGTGGAGGCGCTGGCGTTCAGCGCGAACGGGAAGGTCCTGGCCACGGCCGGCGGCACGGTCGCCGTCGTGTGGGACACCGAGGACGCCAACCACCCGGACCCGGCGCTGCGGCTGGACGTCGGCCCGGTGCCGCTGGCCGTGGCGTTGTCGTCCAACGGCCGCTACCTGGCGGTCGGCCACGTGGACCGCGGCCCGCGGGTGTGGGACGTGTCCGACCGCGCCAATCCGCGACTGGTGGCCGACCTGCCGGGGGCCGCGACGCGGTCCCTCGCGTTCCTCACCGACGAGGTCCTGGTGGCCGCCGACGGTCCTCGCGTGCGCGCCTGGCGGTTGTCCGAGGGCGCGGCGGTGGACTTCGCGGTCCACGAGGGCCGGGTGAACGCCCTCGCCGTCGCCGACGACGGGCGGCTGGTCGCCGTGGCGGGCGCGGACCGCACGGTGGCCCTGTGGGACCTGGCCGACCCGGTCCACCCGGTGCTGCTGTCGTCGGTCGAGCACGCGGACCTCGTCACCGCGGTCGCGTTCAGCGCGGGCGGCCGGATGCTCGCGACCGCCGGAGCCGACCGCGCCACCAAGCTGTGGGACCTGACCGACCGCGCCACCCCGGTCGAGATCGCGGTGCTGGAGGGCCACGCGGGCGTCGTCGGCTCGGTGGGCTTCCCGGCCGGCGGCCGAGCGGTCCTCACCGCCGCCGCCGACGGCACCGCCCGGCTGGTCGACGTGTCCGACCTGCCGATCGTGCAGCCCGCCCAGATCCGCTCCCTGGTCGTCAGCCGCGACCGCGACCTGGCGGCGACCGTGGACGTGGGCGGCGTGCTGCGCCTGGTGGACGTCTCCCAGCCACGCGGTCCGCGCACGGCGTGGCCCCTGACCCGGCACCCGGGCCGGGTGCGGGCCGCCGCGCTGAGCGTGGACGGCGACTGCCTGCTGACGTTGGGCGAAGACCAGCGGCTGCGGCTGTGGCGCACCACGAACCCGGCCGCACCCGACCTGGTGGGCAAGGTTTCGCGCGCCGCGTCGGTCAAGAACGGCGAACACCTGGCCATCGACGGCCCCGACGGCAGGACAGCCCTGTTCGACGTGGAGGCGTCGCTGGTGGTGCTGGACCCGTTGGGACAACCGGCGGGCCAGGACCCGGTCGAGGACCCGGTCGTCGCGTTCACCCCGGACGGCAAGCGGATGGTGATCACGAGGGCCGGCGGGGACACACGCGTGTGGGACATCACCGACCCGTCGGCACCCCAGTTGACGCCGGGCGGGCACTTCATGCTGCGGACCCTGTTCGCGTCCGTGGCGGTGGGGACCTCCGGCGACCGGGTCACCGTAGAGGCGGACGGGAACGCCATGCTGCGCCGATTCGGCGGTGAGCCGATCCGGTTGGCGGGGGACGCGCGCTCGGTCGCGGTGAGCGGGGAGGTCGCGGCGGTGGCCGGGTCGGACGGCAAGGTGCGGCTGTTCGACCTGTCCGATCGCGACGCGCCGAGAGCGGTGGGGGTGGTGCGGGCGCACTCGGGCCCGGTGGCGGAGGTCCGGTTCGCGCGCGACGGGCACACGCTGGTGACGGCGGGCGGGACGGAGATCCGGTTCTGGGAGACCGATGTGGGACGGGTGGTCGAGCGGATTTGTGCCTCCGGGGGACGGTTGGGACCGGACGACTGGGCGCGCCACTTCCCGGACGTGCCCTACGCGCCACCCTGCTGATCAACCAAGCGCAGCGGCACGCTTTCCGCCGCGCGCCGGCGCTTTTCGCCGCGCAGCGGCGTGCTTTGGGTTGGGCTCCCAGCCACAGGGGGTCTTCGTGTTCCCCACCGTATGACCTGCCCGAAGGGCTACCACAGATTTCCCCGGGTGTCGCCGAAAGTTTTGCGAGGAACGAGCAAAAGTTTTAGCGGCACCCGGGGAAATCTGTGGTTGGCTCCGCCAGGTCATGCGGTGGGGAACACGCAGGCCCTTCCCCCCACTGGAGGCCTCCCGGCCGCTTTTAGCTTTTGAGCGCTTCGCGCGTCGCGCGAAGCGCTCTCAAGCGCGAAGCGCGTCCGAGCTTGCGAGCGCGGAGCGCGTCCAGTTTGGACCCGCGAAGCGAGGGCTTGAGAGCGTCAGCGTCCAGTTCAAAGATTAAAAGAGCCTCGCCGGCGGGCGAGCCACCAAAGATGACACAACTGCCAAAGCGGGGGCTTCTTGCTTGTGCCATCTCCGCATGGCCCGGCAAAGCCAACCACAGATTTCCCGGGTGCCGCTAAATTTTTCTGCTCGTTCCTCACAAAAAAATTCGGCTGCACCCGGGAAATCTGTGGTAGCCCTTCGGGCGGGCCATACGGAGATGACACAAGCAAGAAGCCCGGCTTGGGTTGTGTCCCCTCCGGTGGACTGCCCGCCGGCGGCTTCGCCGCGTCCGTGGGGGTGCTTGGTCGGGTGGGGTGCTTGGTCGGGTGGGGGCGGGGGCTCGGGTGGGGGTGGGGGCTCGGGTGTGGTGGGGGTCGGGGTGGCTGGGCCGCGTCGCGTGGAACAGGGGTGATTCGTGACAGTGATTTCTCGTGCACGCATTGTCGCGGCGGGGGCGGAGTCTCTAGATTGAGCCGGGTTGGCTGGGGTTGATCAAGTGGAAGTAGGCGTTGCGCGTGCGTGCGCTCACCCGGGGACTGCTCGGTGTGGCCGGGTTCCTCGTCGTCTGGGAGCTGTTCGGCCGGTCGGGGCTGGTTCCCGCGGAATACCTCCCACCGCCGTCCGTGGTCGGTGTGGAGCTGGTCAAGTTGTTGGGGGACGAGGGTTTCCTGCGTGACGTCATCGCCACCGTCCTCGCCCTGCTGATCGCGGTGGGACTGTCCATCGCGATCGCCGTCCCCCTGGGACTCGTGCTGGGCAGCGTCCCGGCCGTGCGGCACGCCACGCGGGCCGTCGTCGAGTTCCTCCGGCCGATCCCCTCGGTGGCGCTGATCCCGTTGGCGATCCTGCTGCTGGGCATCGGGCCGGAGATGAAGATCACGCTCGCCGTGTACGCGGCGGTGTGGCCGATCCTGTTCAACACCATCTACGCGCTCGACGAGCTGGACCCCCTGCTCGTGGAGACCGCGCGCGTGTTCGGGACCGGGCGGGTGCGGGTGTTGTTCTCCGTGGCGTTGCCCAGCGCCATGCCGTTCGTCCTGACCGGCATCCGGTTGGCCGCCACGACGAGCCTGGTCGTGCTGGTCAGCGTGGAGCTGCTCGCGGGCGGCTCGGGTGGGCTCGGGCAGTTCATCATGGAGGCGCGCAGCGGTTCCGGCCGCATGGACCTGGTGCTCGCCGGCACCGTGGTCGCGGGCGTGATCGGGTTCCTGCTCAACGAAGGGCTGGAACGCGCGCAACGCCGGTGGGTCTCCTGGAGCACGGTCACCGGAGGACGGTCATGACCAGGTTCTTCCAGCGGTGGGCCGTGTTCATCGGCTTGGTCGTGGTGTGGGAGCTTTCGACCTGGCTCGCCGACGACCCGTTCTTCCCGCGTCCCACCGAGATCGCCGAGGCCGCGCACACGCTGTGGTTCTCGGGTCCGTTGTTGTTGACCGACACCGTGTACGAGCACGTGTTCCCGAGCATCGGCAGGCTGCTCGCCGGATGGGGCATCGCCGCCCTGATCGGCATCGCGCTCGGTGTCGCGCTCGGCCGTTCCGCGACGGCCATGCAGTTCGCCGGTCCGCTGCTGACGTTCATGCGCTCGATCCCGCCGCCCGCGCTGGTGCCGGTGTTCCTGCTCGTGTTCAACGTCGGCACGCAGATGCAGCTCGCCACGATCGTCTTCGGCGTGCTGTGGCCGATCCTGCTCAACAGCGTCGACGGCGCCCGCTCCGTCGACGCGACCAAGTACGAGACCTCGGCGGTGTTCCGCATCCCGAAGGCGCAGTGGATCCTGGGTGTCGTCCTGCCGGCCGCCGCACCGAAGATCTTCGCCGGGCTCCGGGTCAGCCTGTCGCTGTCCCTGGTGCTCATGGTCGTCTCCGAACTGGTCGGCACCGACAACGGGATCGGGTCGCAACTCCTCGTCGCCCAGCGGGAGTTCGACTTCCCCGACATGTGGGCCGGGATCGTCCTCTTGGGAGTCCTCGGCTACGCCCTCAACACCGTGCTCCTCGCCTTCGAGCACCGGGCCCTGGCCTGGCAGCCGAAGGCTTCCGAGGGGCGCACCCCCGCGACGGTGGAGGAATGACATGACCGCGATGCTCTCCGTGGCCGAACTGGGCCATACCTACCAGGCCAAGGACGGCGCGCACACCGCGATCGACGACCTGACGTTCACCGTCGGCGCCGGTGAGCTGGTGTGCGTCGTCGGCCCGTCCGGCTGCGGCAAGTCCACGCTGCTGCGCACGATCTCCGGCCTGATCCGCCCGACCCGCGGCGAGATCAGCCTGCACGGCGACGAGGTCCGCGGCGTGCCCGACGACCTGGCCGTGGTCTTCCAGGACTACAGCCGCTCGCTGTTCCCGTGGCTGTCGGTGCAGAAGAACGTGGAGTTCCCGCTGAAGCGGTCGCTGGGCCGGGCCGAGCGCCGGGCGCGGGCGGCGGAGGCGCTGGAGTGGGTCGGCCTGTCCGGCGCGACGCGCAAGTACCCGTGGCAGTTGTCGGGTGGCATGCAGCAACGCGTGGCGATCGCGCGGGCCCTGGCGTACCGGCCGGCGCTGCTGCTGATGGACGAGCCGTTCGCGTCGGTGGACGCGCAGACCCGGTTCGAGCTGGAGGACCTGCTGCTGAAGGTGAAGGCCGAGCACGACACGACGGTGCTGGTCGTCACGCACGACATCGACGAGAGCGTGTACCTGGGGGACCGGATCCTGGTGCTGTCGTCGTCACCGGCTTCGGTGGTGGCGGACCTGCGGGTGGACCTGCCGGCCGTGCGCGACCAGATCACGACCCGCGAGTCCGAGGCCTTCGTGGCGCTGCGGGCGGAGGTGGCACGGCTGCTCAACGTCGGGAAGACGTCGGAGGCGGTGCGCGCCCGTCGGGCGGCGAACGAGGAGCAGGCCGCTCGGTGGGCCGAGGCCGAGCGGGCATCGCGGGCCGAGGCGTCGCAGGAGGCGTCGCGGGCCGAGGCGTCGCGGGCCGAGGCGTCGCGGGTGGACGCTTCCGATCGGCGGTGAGTTCTTAGGGGTTGGATCGTCGGACGGGCGATTCCCGGGTGCGGGCTGGTGGCGCGGTGCTGCCGGCTCTCTCCGCTCGGGGGTCGCCTGTTCGTGCTTTGTGGGGTTGGTGGCTGGTGCGTTCGCCGGGTGGTGGAGGTGGGGCACGGGCGGCTGAGGGCGCAGTGGGGCGCGCAGGTGGGCGTGGGTGCGTCTGGGCGTGGGTGCAGGTGGGCGTGGGTGCAGGTGGGTGCGCGAGTGGGCGTGGCGGGCCAGGCGGGGCGCGGTGGCTGCGAGCGAGCGTCTGGCTGGCTCGGTGGCGCTGCGGCTGCATCCCGGGTCTCGGGCGGCGCGGGCCGGGTGGTGTGCGGGCGGCGGTGATGTGGGCGGCGGTGGTGTGGGCGTGAGTGGTGTGGAAAGTGTTGGTGTGGCGCGGGAATCGTGTCGCCGGGGGTTTGGTGCGGGAGTGGCGGGGGCGGGGCGGATCGGAAGTCGGCCCGGGTTGCCGGTGAATCGGGGGCCGGCCGCCGGCCCCCGATTTCCATTGTCCCACAGGGGTACGACATTTCACCTGTCGCGCCCCCGGGGGTCATTCTCCCACGAGAGTACGACGAATCCCGCGTGACAGCGGGAGAATCACGTCCGCCATCACGGGCCGACGTAGTTTTGGGCGAAATAGCCCGCCGACGAGCCCGACGCGATCAGGTGCTCCAGCCTGGCCTGCCCCAACCGGCTCAGGAAGGGTTCCGGCGACCGGTGGATCATGAAGACCATCCACTGCGAGAACTCCTGTGCACGCCAGACGCGCCGCAGGCACACCTCGGAGTAAGCCCGCAGGCCCGTGTCGTCCCCCGTTCGGGTGTACCGGATGAGCGCGTCCGCCAAGACCTCCGCGTCGTGCAGGGCCAGGTTCATGCCCTTGGCGCCGACCGGTGTGATGATGTGCGCCGCGTCGCCCAAGAGGTACAGGTTGCCGTGGTTCATTGGTTCGACCACGTAGCTGCGCATGTCCAGGATGCGCTTCTCGATGATGCGACCTTCCGTCAACTTCCAGTCCGAGTCGCGCAACGCCAACCGCTTGTGCAACTCCGCCCACACGCGCTCGTCCGGCCAGTTGTCCACTGTGTCGTCCACCGGAACCTGGAGGTAGTAACGGGAAACGGTGGAACTGCGCAGCATGTGCCCCGCGAAACCGTCCGGGTGCAGGGCGTAGATGACCTTGTGCGTCGAGGGCGGCGCCTCGGCCAGGATGGACAGCCACTCGATGCCGTGCTGGTGGGAGAACTCCTGCACCGCCCCCTCGGGGATGCTGCGCCGGGTCACGCCGTGGAAGCCGTCGGCGCCGGCGATGAACGAGCAGTCCAGGCGTTCCTCCACCCCGGACTCCGAGGTCCAGGTCAGGTACGGCTCCGCCGTCCCGATGTCGTGCAGCGCCACTTCGGACACCGAGAAGCGGACGTCCCCGCCGCTGTCGACGAACGCCCCGACGAGGTCCTTCACGACCTCCTGCTGCGGGTAGACGTAGTGGGTCTGCCCGTCGTACAGCGACGAGTAGTCCACCTCGTGGGCCTGCCCGTTGACGCGGAATTCGCACGCCCCGTGGCGATCCGCCTCTCGGAGCAACCGGTCGGCCAACCCGTGCTCGGCCAGCATGCGCACCGCGCGGTGCTCGATGACCCCGGCGCGCGGGCGGGTCTCGATGTGCTCCCGGGTGCCTTTTTCCAGCACCACGCAGGGGATTCCACCTTGGCGCAGCAGGTTGGCCAAGGTCAGGCCGGCCGGCCCGGCGCCCACGATTCCCACCGGACGCGGGTTGCTCTGTCCGGCCCATTCCCGATCAAGCTCACTCACCGAGCACTCCAACCTCTGGACAGCCTGTGCAAAGATGCTCACCGAAGGTAGTGGATCAGCCTTCGAGTGTCGGTCGACCGGGGTCTTGTCGAACCATCAAAGTCACTTTGAGTGGTTCCGCAACGACCATGGTCGCCCGTGCATCCTGCCCCCGCAATGTCGCCACTCCAACAGGAGATGCCCCCCATGACTCGAAGAGTCGGCCTCTCGGCACGAAGGATCATCGCCGGTCTGTCCGCGCTTGCGATGCTCGCGGTCGTCTCCGGCTGTGGTCTGCTCGGCGGTTCCGAGGAGAAACCCGCCGACGCCGCACCGGGCAAGGTCGAAAAGACCAAGATCAAGCTTGGTCTGCTCCCGATCCTCGACGTCGCGTCGGTCCACGTCGCGATGAAGAAGGGTTACTTCAAGGAGGAAGGCCTGGAGGTCGAGCCGGTCACGATCCAGGGTGGCGCCGCGGCCATCCCCGGTCTGATCAGCGGTGACCTCGACATCACCTTCGGCAACTGGGTCTCGTTCTTCGCCGCGCAGAGCAAGGACGCGGCCAAGGCGGTCGACGGCCTGAAGCTGATCAACGACGGCTACCAGGCCAAGCCCGAGATGTTCCTGATCCTCACCGGGCCGGACTCGAACATCAAGTCGCCGAAGGACCTCGCGGGCAAGACCATCGCGATCAACACTTTCAAGAACATCGCCGAGCTGACCGCGAAGGCGACCCTGGAGGCCAACGACGTCGATCCCAAGACGGTGACCTTCAAGGAGTTCCCGTTCCCGGACATGCAGGCCGCGCTGCAGAACAAGACCGTGGACGCCGCGTTCATGGTCGAGCCGTTCATCAGCAAGGCCCAGCGCGCGATCGGCGCGATCACCGTCCTGGACGCCGCGTCCGGCCCGACCGACAACATCCCGGTCGCGGGCTACGGCACCACGGGCAAGTTCGCCAAGGAGAATCCCAACACCGTCGCCGCCTTCCAGCGCGCGATGGCGAAGGGCCAGCGCGACGCGGCCGACCGGCCGACCGTCGAGCCGCTGCTGGTGGAGTACGCCAAGGTCGACAAGGAGACCGCGAGCCTGGTCCACTTCGGCGAGTTCCCGACCACGCTGGACGCCACGCGCCTGCAGCGGGTCGCCACCCTGATGAAGACCTACGGCTTGCTGGAGAACGACTTCGACGTCAAGCCGATGCTGGTCACGTCGGGCTCGGGTAGTTGATCGAACCGGGAGGGGGAGCGCCCGCGCGACGAGGCTCCCCCTCCCGGTGTTTCCCGGTCGGGTCTGTGCGGTGAAAAAACCGTGAACCGGGGTTAGCGTTCGTTTAGTCCGTCCCGCATGGGTCTGCGGGACAATGGTTGATTTGCAAAACACCGCCTTCCTCGTCCGAACGGCGGTATGACTCCCGGCGGTTTTCCACCAAGATCCACCGGGTTTGTAGGGATGTGTAGTCAACTGGCTGGGGGGCTGGGGAGTGTGCTGACGGTGCGCGGTCACGACGACCACGCCTCCGGGAGAGAACCGGAGCGGATCCAACTCGACAAGGGCGCCGCCGAGGCCGGCCCGCCCGACTCGGGTCCGAGCACAGGCACCGCGCCGTCCGCCGACCGGGGCATCTCCCGGTGGCGCCTGCGCAACTGGAGGCTGCGCAGCAAGCTCGCCGTGGTGCTCCTGGTGCCCGCGCTGAGCACGCTCGCCCTCGCGGGCCTGCGGCTCAACACCCAGCTCGACGACGTCGAGCTGTTCGGCAAGGTCGAGCGCGAACTGGAACTGTCCGCCCAGGCCGCCGCGGTCGCCGACGCGCTCCAGCTGGAACGCGACGCCGCCGTGTGGTTCGTCGCGGGCGGCCGGGCCGACAACAGCGCCGAGCTGGTCACGCGGTCGGCCAAGGTGGACGCCGAGGTGAGCAAGTACCGCGAGGTCGCCCGGACCACCACGGGCATCGAGGACAGCGTGCGGGAGGCGTTCGACAAGTCCCTCCAGTCGCTGGACGGCCTGCCCTCGCTGCGCAACACCACGCTGACCACCCGCTACCCCGACATCTCGGTGGCCAGCGCCTACACCCAGGTCCTCAGCGCGCTCGCCCAGGTCCACCGCGCGACCGCGAGCAGCCTGAGCAACGAGACCATCACGCCGCTGGCCGGCGCGAACCAGGCGCTCTACAGCGCCAAGGAACAGCTGTTCCAGCAGAACGCGATCCTGCTCTCCACGGCCAAGCGCACCGAGTTCGCGCCCGGCCAGGTCAACGCCCTGCGCGCCGCCCAGTCCCGGTTGGACGCCGCGCTGACCGACTTCGCCGTCACCGCGAGCCAGGAGAACCGGCAGCGCTTCTCCGACGTCGTGTCCGGCGCCGCCGTGGACGCCCGCAACCGGCTCGTGCAGCTCGCCCTGGTGCAGCAGGACGAGTCCGGCGAGGTGTCCATCTCGGACGCGGAGGTCATGCGCGTCGGCGAGGAGACCGCCGCTCTCATCCGGACGGTCGCGCTCAACATCGAGCAGCAGGCCGACGCGGAGGCCGTGCGGCTGACCGAACAGGCCCGCGCGTCCGCGTGGCGCGACGCCGCGCTGGTCGCCGTCGCCCTGCTCGTCGCGTTCGCCCTCATGGCCTTCGTCGCTCGCTCGATGCTGACCCCGCTGCGCATGCTGCGCCGCTCCGCGATGGACGTGGCCCGCAACCGGCTGCCCGAGGCGATCAAGCGCATCCGCTCGCACCGCGACCCGGAACGCGCCGCCGAGGAGGCCCTCGTGCCGGTGCCGATCCACACCACCGAGGAGGTCGGCCAGGTGGCGCGGGCGTTCGACGCGGTGCAGCGCGAAGCCATCCGCCTCGCCGTCGAGCAGGTGGCGCTGCGCGCGAACGTCAACGACATGTTCATCAACCTGTCCCGCCGCTCGCAGGCGCTGGTCGAACGCCAGATCACCGTCATCGACCGGCTGGAGCAGGACGAGCAGGACCCCGACCAGCTCGCCTCGCTGTTCGAGCTGGACCACCTGGCCACCCAGATGCGCCGCAACAGCGAGAACCTCCTGGTGCTCTCCGGCACCACGGTCAACCGCCGGGTCACCCGGCCGGTCCCGATCTCCGAGGTGCTCGGCGCGGCCGTGTCCGAGGTCGAGAAGTACGCCCGCATCCAGATCGCGCCCGCGCCCGAGCTCAAGGTGCAGGGCCGCGTGGTCAACGACCTCGCGCACCTCATCGCCGAGCTGCTGGACAACGCGACCGCGTTCTCCAAGCCCTCGACCAAGGTCACCGTGCGGGCCATCGAGACCCGGCGCGGCGAGGTGTCCATCCGCATCCACGACCGCGGCGTCGGCATGCAGGAGCAGGACATCGTCGAGGCCAACACCAAGCTCGCCGACCCGCCCGAGGTCGACGTGTCGGTGGCCCGCGAGATGGGCCTCTACGTGGTCGGCCAGCTCGCCAAGCGGCACGAGATCCGGGTGACGCTGAGCAACAACGACGACATAGAGGGTGGTGTCACCGCGCAGGTCGTCCTGCCGGTGTCGCTGCTGCACCGCGGCCCCGAGCCGGCCGCCCCGCGGCCCGCGCTGCCGCCGCGCCAGGCCGATCCGTCCGCCGAGGACAGCGGCGTCGGCGTGCTGGCCGGCGTGCCCAAGTGGACGCCCGACCAGTTCGGGCCGGAGAAGATCGCGGGCGACCGCTACACCCCGCCGGCCGAGGTGACGCCCGCGCCGTTCCCGCAGCCGGTGGCCACGCCCGCCGAGGACGGCGGCTTCTTCCAGGTCGAGCAGTCGCCGGCGACGGACCTGTTCACCGCCACGGTCAGCGAGACCCTGCCGCCCAAGCCCGGCGCGCCCGACTACACCTACCCCGGCGCGGCCGGCCCGCCGTCGCGGCCCCTGCCGCCGGTGGTGGAGGAGGACGACGCCTCGACCCAGCGGCTGCCGATCTACGAGGACGTGCTGTCGCGCTGGTTCCAGGGCACCGAGGCGTCGGAGGCGCAAGTGCGCGGTGAGCTGCCGCCGGAGACCGAGGCCGAGAAGACCATGTTCGCCGACCGCGTCGAGCTGGTCGGCTCGGACGAGTCGCCCGCCGAGCGCACCATGTTCGCCGACCGGGCGGAACTGGTCGGCGACGACAAGCCGGAGAAGGTGGAGCGGGTCAGCCCGCAGCCCACCGCGGCGGGCCTGCCCAAGCGCGCGCCCGCGCCGTCCCCGGTGCCCGCGTCCACCCCGGCCACCGGGTGGGGTCCCGCCGACGACGGCTGGTCGGCCGCGAGCAACGTCCTCAAGTCGGCGGTGGAGGACACCACCAGCGCCGGCCTCCCGAAGCGCACCCCCAAGGCGCGCCTCATGCCCGGCTCGCTCAGCGCCCCCTCGCCGCGCGCCACCACCCCGGCGCCCAGCACCAACGGCAACGGCGCCGCCCCCGCCGGCACGGCGACCGCCGTCGCCACCGCACCGCCGCGCCGGTCCGCCGACCGCCTGCGGCAGCGGTTCGCCACCTACCAGCGCGGCGTGCAGATGGGCCGCGAGTCCGCTGACGACAACGGCCTGCCCTGGGAGGGCTTGTCGTTCGACAACGCAGACAACAAGGAGCAGAAGTGACCACCGCAGCCGAAGAACTGGACAACTTCAGTTGGCTGGTCGACGACTTCGTGAACCGGGTCGCGGGCGTGGCGCACGCGATCGTGGTCTCCGCGGACGGCCTGCTGCTCGCGTCCTCCGAGCGCCTGCCGCTGGACCGGGCCGAGCAGCTGGCCGCCGTCGCGTCCGGCCTGGTCAGCCTCAACCTCGGCGCGGCGCGCTGCTTCGAGGCCGGTGACGTCAAGCAGACCGTGGTCGAGATGGAGCGGGGCTACCTGTTCCTGATGTCGATCAGCGACGGCTCGTGCCTGGCCGTGCTGGCCGCCCCGAACTGCGACATCGGCCTCATCGGCTACGCGATGACCCGGCTGGTGGAGCGGGTGGGCGTCCAGCTCACCCCGGAGATCCGGTCCCAGCTGCACGTCGCCATGCGTGGTTAGTCCTCCTTCGGTCCTAGGGAAAGTGGAAGCAACATGAGCGGCGGACGAAGCCTGTCGGTCACGTCGACCAAGATCGTGGTCGCCGGCGGGTTCGGCGTCGGGAAGACGACGTTCGTCGGGTCGGTGTCGGAGATCGTCCCGCTCACCACCGAAGCGGTGATGACCGAGGCGAGCGTCGGCGTGGACGACCTGACGAACACGCCGAACAAGATGACCACCACGGTGGCCATGGACTTCGGCCGCGTGTCCCTGGACCAGGACCTGATCCTGTACCTGTTCGGCACGCCCGGCCAGCACCGGTTCTGGTTCATGTGGGACGACCTCGTGCGCGGCGCGATCGGCGCGGTGGTCCTGGTGGACACCCGGCGGCTGTCCGACGCGTTCGCCTCGATCGACTTCTTCGAGGACCGCGAACTGCCGTACGTGGTGGGGGTGAACTGCTTCGACGGCCTCCTGCACCACCGCATCGAGGACATCCGCGAGGCGCTCACCATCGACCCGTCGATCCCGATCGTCCCGTGCGACGCCCGCAACCGGCAGTCGACCAAGCAGACCCTGATCACCCTGGTGCAGCACGCCATGCGCCAGCCGACCTTCGCCTGACCCTCCGCGCGAGACTTCGGGGAGGCCCCACCGCCGCGGTGGGGCCTCCCCGGCGTTAATGGGGCGACCGGGCCGGTGGGGGTGCGCGACACTCCGGGCATGCCCGATTCCTACGAAGACGCGGACCTGGCCTCGCTCTACGACACGATCAACGGGTGGGGCCCCAGCGACGACTTCTACCTCGACCTGGTCATGCGCGCCGACACCGTGCTGGACGTGGGGTGCGGCACCGGCCTGCTGCTCAAGACCGCCCGCGACCGGGGCCACCGCGGGCGGCTGGTCGGCCTCGACCCGGCCACCGGCATGCTCGCCCAGGCCCGCACCCGCGACGACGTGGACTGGGTCCAGGGCGACCTGTCCTCGGTGTCGTTCGACGGCGAGTTCGACCTGGTGTTCATGACCGGTCACGTGTTCCAGATCTTCACGACCGACGAGCAGGCCTCGGCGGTCCTCAGCGCCGCGCACCGGGCGTTGCGGCCCGACGGCCGGCTCGCGTTCGAGTCGCTCAACCCCGGGCCCAAGCCCTGGCGGAACTGGGTGCCGCGCAACGCGTCCACCTACACCGCGCCGGACGGCACGGAGTTCCGCGTCGTGCACGACATCGTGTGGGAGGACGGCGACCTGGTGCACCTCACCGAGACCTACGAAGGTTCCCGCTGGCCCTCGCCACAGGTCGATCAGGCCACCATGAGGTTCGCGTCCGCCGAACGAATTGATTCTTTGCTGGCCGAGAACGGGTTCGAGGTCGAGCGGCGCTACGGGTCCTGGGACCGCTCTCCGCACACCCCGACCAGCAAGGAGGTCATCACGGTCGCACGGCCGCGTCCGCGTCCGGCTGATCACTGAGAACCAGCGCGCCGGTCGCCCGCAGCAACGGCACCACGCGCGCCAACGCCTCGCGCGCCAGCGGCTCGTCCGGCGGCTCCGCCAGCTCCACGCCGTGCAGGACGTGCCGCTCCACCAGAGCCAGCTCGGCCAGCCCGCACGTGAAGCCGTGCAGCAGGCGGCGCACGCCCATGTCCGCCAACGTGGTCAGGTTGTCCTCGACGGCCTCCGGCCCGCCGGTCGCCGCGCGGGTGTGCAGGCTCAACCACAACCGTTGCGGCGCAAGGGAAGAGTGGTTCAGCGCGGTGCGCACGGCGGCGGCCAGGTCGGGGTCGCGGGACTGGTCGGCGGACAGCCGCACCACCACCGGCACCTCCTCGACCGCCGCGAACGCGCACGCCTCGTCCAGCAGCCACGTGCCCAGGTGGCCGCTCAAGCCCAGTTCGTCGGCGAAGTCCAGGCACTCCTCGTGGCCCACGACGCCGAACTCCGCCTCGTCCCAACGCAGCCGCGCCGCGTAGGCGAGGCGCTCGCCCGAGGGCCGGACCACCGGCCGGTAGTCGATCGCGATCTCGCCGAATTCCAATGCACCTGGCATCGTCGCGAGCAGCGAAAGGCGCTTGCGGTCGCGTGCGTCCTCACCGGCGTCGTAGATGCCCCACTGGCCCTTGCCGCCGCTCTCCGCGCGCCGCAACGTGCTGTGCGCCTGGCGCAGCAACGCCATCGCGTCCACGCCCCGCGCGCTGGTCCGCACGAACCCCATGCCCGCCGACACCGCGACCCCGTGCCCGGACAGGTGCACCGGCTCGTTCAGGGCCTCGTCGATCGCCGCCGCCAGCGCGGAGATGCTGGGCGTGTCGGGGGAGTCCTCGATCAGCACGACGAACTCGTCACCGCCGATGCGCGCCACGATCGCCCGTTCGCCCGCCACCACGGCGGAAAGCCGCCCGGCGACGACCTTGAGCAACTCGTCGCCCGCCTCGTAGCCGATGCCGTCGTTGACGATCGCGACGCTGTCCACGTCGAGGTAGCACAGGGTGATCGAGCCGGGCTTGCTCAGCGCCTCCTCCAGCTTGGGCAGGAAGCTCTGGCGGTTGGGCAGCCCGGTGAGGACGTCGTGCAGCGCCTGGTGGCGCAGGTACTCGCGCAGCACGCGCTGCTCGGTGACGTCCTCGATCACGGCGACCCGGTACTTCGGGCAGCCGTCCGCGTCGTGCACCGTGGACAGGGCGACGTTCGTCCACATCGGATCGCCGCCCGGTCCGGCGAACTGCTGCTCGAACCGCGCCTCGTCCGCCGCCGACCACGCCGCCCGCAGCGCGGCCAGGTCACCGGGCGCGAACACCCCCTCGGCGTCCGCGCCGGACGCGCCGACGGCCTCGTCGGCGGTGTCGTGGTCGTGCCGCAGCATCCGCACCAGCGCCGGGTTCACCTCGATGACCGCGCCGTCCCGGTCGAAGATCGCGATGCCCACCGCGGAGGAGGCGAACACCTGGCGGAACCTCGCCTCGCTGTCGTGCAGCGCCTGTTGCGCCTGTTCCAGCGACAGCAACAGCGACGTCCGCACCCCTTCCTGCTCGGCGAAGATCTGCCGCCGCACGGCGTTCGCGTAGCCGGCGGCGACCGCGCCCAGCACCTTCGCGACGTGCTCCGGCGGCGCTCCGGTCAACGCGGGCAGCGCGCCGCCGAGCACCTCGACGGTGCCGCGCAGGCTGTCGGGGCCGGTGAACCGCGCGCCGACCAGCCACTCGCCGACCTCGTCGGCCCCGGCGAGCGCGTCGGGTCCGGTGAGGACGTCGAGCCGGCGGGCCAGGTTCGCCCGGACCTGCCCGCGCGACAGCGGGGCGTAGGCGCTGTCCACCAGGACCCGCGTCCAACGGGCGAGCGCCGACGCCACCCCGGGAGACTCTCCCGGGGCGTCCCCGTGTGGTGCGCGGTTGGTCATGGCGGGTGGGCGCTGCGGCGGTGGCGAAGATCAGGTCGGTGAATCTTGCGGACCGCGGGCGCGCCGCGTCAAGGCTTGCGGCCGACGACCGCGTAGAGGTTGGCGCGACCCGGGTCGTCGGGCACGTCCTCGGGGGACTCGGGCCGCCACTCGGGGGTGAAGACCAGGCCCGGTTCGACGATGTCGAAGCCGTCCATCATGGCCAGCACCTGCTCGCGGGTGCGCGGCGTGATCGGTTCGGCGGTGTGCTGGAAGATGTCCGCGCCCGCCGCCATCGCCTGCGGCATGCGGTCGGGCGTGAAGTGGGACAGCGCCAGGTAGCTGCCCGGCGCGAGCGCGTCGCGGTAGCGGGCGAGGACGCCCCACGGGTCGTCCTCGTCGGGGATGAACTGCATGACGCCCACCGCCAGCAGGCCCACGGGGGCGTCGAAGTCCAGCAGCGCCGCCGCCTTGGCGACCACCGCTTCGGGTTCGCGCAGGTCGGCCAGGACGGCGGTGGCCCGCGGGTTGGCCGCGAGCAGCAGCTCGGCGTGCTTGATGGCGACCGGTTCGATGTCGACGTAGACGACGCGGCAGTCCGGGTTCGCGTCCTGGGCGACCTCGTGGACGTTGCCCACCGTGGGGATGCCCGAGCCGAGGTCGAGGAACTGCGTGATGCCCGCCTCGACCAGGGCCAGCACGGCGCGGCGCAGGTAGGAGCGGTTGAGCCGCGCCATGTCGCGCACCGGCAGCACCCGGACGAGCGCTTCGGCGGTGTCGCGGTCGGCGGCGAAGTTGTGCCCGCCGCCCAGCAGGTAGTCGTAGATGCGGGCCGAGCTCGGGAGGTCGACGTCCACGCCCTCCGGCGCCCAGCTCACCCGGTCCACCACCGTGCACCTCTTTCACCGTGAGGAGATCGAAGACCGGGCCACCTTAGCGACGAACCGCACTCGGACGAACCGTCCCGGACCCCGGTTTCACCCGGACGTGGCGGTGCCGGTCCGTTCGGGGACGGTGGTGATCACTTTGTGCTTGCCCCGCCGCGGACGTCCCGCGGCGGGGCTAGACGCAGACCCAGTCGGTCACCACGGTCGTGCCGCCGGCCTCCAGGCGGAACCGCACCGGTCCGGGCGGCGGCGGGCCGAGCAGGAAGCAGCCCAGCTCGTCCAGTTCCGCCTCCTCCACCGGTCCCGCCGCGGTGAGCAGCTCGACCCGCCCGGGGCGCGCCGGCAGCACCTGCCCGGCGATCCCGGCCTCGGTGACCTCCACCTGCACCGAGACGCCCTCGGCGTCGAACACCAGCTGCCGGGCGGTCACCGCGGCGCGGGCGCGTTCGGCGAGCTGCCCGTCGAGGATCGAGTCGTAGCTGGTCAGCAGCATCAGCTCGGCGTCGACCGTGCGCCAGGTGTAGGCCGCCCGAGCCGCTTCGGCGAACTCCGGCGGGACGTCCCGCGCCTCGGCGAGAGCGGCCCGCAGCTCCGCCAGCAGGACGTCGTCGCTCTCCCACGGGTCACTCACCGCAACCACCTCCCGTCGTCACCCACCGCCGGTGCTCACCGCGCCCGGTTCCGCTTGGAGGAACCGGACGACGGCCGGCGTCTTGCGCAGCTTGTCCAGGCACCGGATCCGGGTGGGCCCGATGCTGCCGACCGGCATGGCCAGCTGCTCGCTGACCTTGGCGTAGCTCGGCGGCGGGTCGGTCATGAGCTTGGCCAGCAGCTCCCGGCACTGCTCGGAGAGCAACCGGAACCCGTCCCGCAGGGCCTGGAAGCGCTGGGCGGTCTCGATCTCGTCGTCCAGGTCCGCGACGACGTCCACCGAGCCGGCCTGCTCCTCGTCGGCCAGGGGGTCGAAGGGCTGCGTGCGTTGCTGCATGCGCAACATCCGCAGGCACTCGTTGCGCGTGGTCGTGGAGATCCAGCCGGGCAGCGCTTCGGGATCGCGCAACCGACCGATCTGCTCGACGAGGCGCAGCCAGAGCGTCTGGTTGACGTCCGCCGCATCCGCCGGCCGCAACCGGTGCTTGTAGATCACCGACAACACCAGCGGCGTGTACCGGTCGACGATCTCGTTCCAGGCACGCTGATCGCCCTCGGCCGCCGCGTCCACCAACGCGGCGATCGGGGATGCAGGGGTCACGTCCCCTCCCGCGCTCGACTTCCCTCGTGTCTTCCACACACTACGGAGCCCACAACCCCTCCCCAGATACCTCCCACCCGAAGCGCCCCGGACAGCCCCCCGATCGTGGCACCCCAACACCGGCCGTCTTCCCACCCCCAACCAACACCCCGCAGCTCACCGCCCGTCGCTCACCCAGCAGCCTGCACCCACGCGCCTCCGCCCTCCAAACCCCGCGCGCCAGCGGGCGGCGGCTTGCACGGCTCGCCCTGCGGCTCGATCGCCTCGCGGCTCGCGCCCAGGCAGGCCCCAGGGCTCGCGGCTCGTGTCGGTGTGCGTCGTCGGAGCCGGAGTCGGGGTTGCGGGCCCCGCGCCTCAGAACCCGGGCGGCTCGTGCGCGCTGGCGGCGGACGGCTGGCGGCGGACGGCTGGCGGCCGAGGGGTCCGGCGGCCGACCGGGTCCGGCGGCCGACCGGGGCTGGCGGCCGACCGGGTGCGGCGGGCGAGGGCCGGCGGGCGCGTTGGCCGCAGGCGAGGGGTGCCGCGGGCGAAGGGGGCGGCAGCCGAGGGGTCCGGCGGGCCAGCGGTCCGGTGGCCGAGTGCGCCAGCGGCCGAGTGGGCCAGCGGTCCGGTGGCTGAGTGGGCCAGCGGCCGAGGGGTGCGGTGGCTGAGGGGGTGCGGTGGCCGAGGGGGTGCGGCGGCCAAGCGGGCCGGGGTTGAGGGGTGGGGTGGGGACGGGTGGGTGTTTGTGTCCATTCCCCTCCCCGTGCCCGCCGCTCCTTACCTCACGGGAGGCGAGTTCCAGCGAAACCTCACGGATCCTGTATGTCACACGATCGAGCGACAGGAGCCAGAACCCGAACCACCTGCGCCGAACCCGCAACTAGTCGACCAGCACGCCGTACCCCGGGAAGAACTCCGCCCCGGACAGCAGCTTGTCCCGGGCCGCCGTCGCGGTCAGGCCGTCCGTGGTCATCGTCTCCGCGATCCGGCCCGCCACGTGGGGAGCGGCGAACGACGTTCCGAGCCAGTACGCGAAGCGGTCGTAGACGTCTACCGTCGGGTCGCCCGGGAGGGCCCACTTGCCCTTCAGGTAGGTGCTCGTCCGGTTGCCCACCGCGCACGCGTCGACCCAGTGGCCGAAGTTCGAGTAGCACGCCGGTGCTCGGGAACCGTCCCGTTCCTGCGCCACCGCCGCCACCGCCACCACCCGGCACAGCGCGGCCGGCCAGGACGGGCGGTTGGTGCCCTGGTTGCCGGCCGACGCCACTACCACCACCGACTGCGGCAGCTTGGCGATCGCCCGGCGCACCGGCTCCGACGCCACGTCGTCCTGCGTGAAGCACCCCATCGACACGTTCACGATCTGCACCCGCTCGTCGAACGACGCCAGCGCCGCGACGAACTGCTCCTCCGTGCCCAACCCCGACGGGTCCAGCGCCTTCTCCGGGTCGAAGCGCACCCCGGGCGCCGCCTGCCGCAGCACGCCCGCCACGAACGTCCCGTGACCGCCCTCCAGCGCGAACACGTCGTCCTGCGCGTAAGCGGCGTCCACTTCCTCCGGCCTCGGCAGGAACGCGTTCGCCAGCCACAGCGGGTGGTCGGCGGCGGCCGTGGACGAGATGCCCGTGTCGACCACCCCCACGACCACGCCCTTGCCGCGCACCTCGCTGCCCTTCGCCGGGTCCGCCAACGGCGGCGCCACGCGCGGGGGTTGGCCGGGGTTGCCGTGCATGTTGCCGCCGTGGCCCACCAGCACGTGGTGCGGCTGCACGAACGGCACCCGCTCGCCCGGCCACTGCTCCGGGTCGCGCAGCAGGCGCACGACGTCCGGGATGTCGTCGGGGTTGCGCGGCAGCACCAGGCGGGACATGCCGGCGAAGTCGCGACCGCGCTCGACCGCGAAACCGTTGCGCTGGAGCTTCTCGACCACCCGGTTGACGTCCTCGGGGATCGTCAGCAGCTCCCGCGCGACGAAGAGGAACTCCCGCCCGCGCTCCGCGTGGACCCGGAAGTCCTTGTGCTGCCTGATCGACTCCTGGAACGCCCGCTGGTACAGCTCGGGCCTGTTCGACGGCTCGGACACGGCGGCCTCACAACCAACGGCGTGATCAAGGCTGATCAAGCTACCACAGTGACCTTGGTAATAAGGTGGATCTCGTGGCCGGGGTTTCCGCCGCCGCAGCGCTGGAAGCCCGGCAACGGGACCCGCACGCGGCAATAGCGATGGGCCGTTCCGCGTTGCGCGCCGCGCGTGCCGCCGGGGACGCCGAGGAGGCGTCCGCGGCCGAGCGCGCGATCGGGTTGTCCCTGCGGGAACTGCACGACTTCGACGGCGCGCTGCGGCACCTGCGGCGGTCGGTGCGCGTCGCCGAGGCCGCCGGGTCGGCGCGGCTGGCCGCCCTGGCGCGGATGAGCCTCGCGTTCGTGCTGTCCAACACCGGCCGGCACGCGCAGGCGTTGCGCACGATCAACCAGGCGCTGCCCGACCTGCACGGCGTGGACGCGGGCAGCGGCCGGATGCAGCGCGGTCTGGTGCTGCACTACCTGTGCCGGTACGACGAGGCGTTGCGCGACTACAACGGCGCGATCGAGGTGGTGCGCCGGTCCGGTGAGCGGCTGGTGGAGGCGCGGGCGCTGAACAACCGGGGCCTGCTGCGCGCCTACACCGGCGGGTTGAAGGCGGCCGACGAGGACTTCGACCGCGCCGCCGAGCTGTACCGGGAGCTGGACCAGGAGCTGGCCGTCGCGGACGTGCGGTGGAACGCGGGCATCTCCGCCTCCCGCGCCGGCGACGTGCCCCGCGCGTTGACGATGTTCGCCGAGGCCGAGCGGGAGTACCGGCGGCTGGCGGTGCCGCGCCCGAACCTGCTGATCAACCGGTTGGAGCTGCTGGTCTCGGTGCCGCTGCTGGAGGAGGCGCGGGCGGCGGCCGACCGGGCGCTGGCCGAGCTGGGCAAGGGCATGGTGCTCGCGCGGTCGGAGGCGATGTTCTACCGGGCGCGGATCGCGTTGCTGGAGAACGACCTGGAGCTGGCCGTGCGGATGGCGGTGGCCGCGCGCAAGGGGTTCCGGCGGGAGCAGCGCGAGGTGTGGGCGGTCAGCGCCCGGCACGTCGAGTTGCGCGCCGCCTACCTCAGCGGCGAGCGGTCGCGGGAGCTGGGCACGGCGATGGCGCGCGCGGCGTCCCGGCTGGACGCCCTGGGCTGGCGGATGGCGGCGCTGGAGGCCCGGGTGGACGCGGCCCTGATCGCCCGCGACCTGGGCGACCGGCGGCGGGCGTTGGCGGAGCTGTCCGCGGCGGGCGCGGCGCGGCGGGGCGGTCCGGCGGCGCACCGCGTGCAGGGCTGGTACGCCGAGGCGTTGCGGCGCGACCTGTCGGGCAACCGGCGGGGCGCGCAGAGCGCGTTGCGGCAGGGGTTGAAGCTGCTCGACGAGTACCGGGTGTCGCTGGGCGCGGCGGAGCTGCGGGCGTTGAGCGGCGCGCAGGGCAAGGCGCTGGCGATGGAGGGCCTGCGGTCCGCGGTCGCGTCCGGGCACGCCGCGCGCGTGCTGACGTGGGCGGAGAGCTGGCGGGCGGGCGCGCTGCGGATGACCCCGGCCCGGCCGCCCGAGGACTCCGGGCTGGCCGACGCGCTGGCCGAGCTGCGCGCGGTGACCTCGGACCTGGAGCTGGCGCTGCTGGCCGGGCGGCCGACGGCGGCGTTGAAGCAGCGGCAGTTGCGCGGCGAGCAGCGGGTGCGCGAGCTGACCCGGCAGACCAGCGGCGGGGGAGCGGTGGACCGGCCGCCCGCCGTGCGCGACCTGGCGTGGGCGTTGGGCGACGCGGCGCTGGTGGAGTACGTGGACTTCGAGGGCACGCTGCTGGCCGTGGTGGTCGCGGGCGGTCGGGCGAGCCTGCACCGGCTGGGCCCGGTGGACGGGGCGGTGCGCGAGATCCGGTTGCTGCGCTTCGCCCTGCACCGGCTGGTGACGCTGCCCGAGCACCTGGACCGCGCGGCCGTCCGGGCGGGCGCGGAGCACGCGGCGGCGCTGCTGGAACGCCGGCTGCTCGCGCCGTTGGCGCGCCGGGTCGAGGGGCGTCCGCTGGTGCTCGCGCCGACCGGGGCGCTGGGCGGTCTGCCGTGGTCGGCGCTGCCGGGGTGCCGGGACCGATCGGTGACCGTGGCCCCGTCGGCGACGGTGTGGTTCCGGGCGGCGTGCTCCTCGCGGGTCCCGCACGACCGGCCGGTGCTCGCCGCCGGCCCCCGGCTGCCCGCCGCGCCCACCGAGATCACCGCGATCTCCCCGCTGGCGCGCGGGGCCTCGGTCCTGGTGGGGCCGGCCGCGACGGTGGACGCGGTGGCGTCGGCGATGGACGGCGCGCCGCTGGCGCACGTGGCGGCGCACGGCTCGTTCCGCGCGGACAACCCGCTGTTCTCGGCGTTGGAGCTGGCCGACGGTCCGTTGACGGTCTACGACCTGGAACGCCTGCGCACCCCGCCCGCGCGGGTGGTGCTGTCGGCGTGCGACTCGGGACTGTCGGCGGTGCGGCCGGGCGACGAGCTGATGGGGTTCACGGCCGCGCTCCTGGGGCTGGGCACCCGCACGCTGATCGCGCCCGTGGTGCCGGTGCCCGCCGAGGTGACCACGCCGTTGATGGTGGACCTGCACCGGCGGCTGGGCGAGGGTCAGCCGCCGGCGGTCGCCCTGGCCGGCGCGCGGGCGGCGCACGTGGACGCCGGCGACGCGGAGTTCGCCGCCGGCGTCGGCTTCCTGTGCTTCGGCGCCTAGCTCACGACAGCGCCCACCTCACGACAGCCCAGTTCACGACAGCGCGTTGAACACAACCTCGGCGCGGTCGCGCTTGGCGTAGAGGTCCCAGGCGGTGTCGGCGATCTCGTCGGGGTTCAGCGTGCCGACCCCGGGCAGCTCGCCGTGCCGCTCGGTGATCATCGCGTGGATGTCGCCGCGCTCGATGAGCCCGCCGATGGTGAGGCTGCCCGCGTACACGCCCTGCTCGGCCACCGCGGCGTTCACCGTCAGCGCGTAGTTGCGCAACGCCGCCGACGACAGCGCCAACGCGCCCAGCGGCGGCATCGGCAGCACCGCGCTCAGCCCGCCCGCGAACAGCAGCCCGCCGCGTCCCCGTTCGAGCATGCCCGGCAGGACGTGCCCGACGACGTCTACCGCCGGGTGCACCCACGTCATCGCCTCGACCACATCGGCGGACGTGGTGTCCGTGATCGGCTTCGGGGCCATGTGCTTGTCCCCGGGCCCGTAGTAGACGACCTCGACCGGCCCCAGCCGCTCGGCGATGGCGTCCATTGTGGACAGGAGTCCGGCGCGGTCGCGGACGTCCACCGCGAACGCTTCCGCCGCCACCCCTTCCGCCGCCAGCGCGGCCACGTACCCGGCGTGGCGGTCGGCCGTGCGGGAGACCAGCGCGACCTCGCGCCCCTCCCGCCCGAACCGGTGCGCGATCGACATGCCCAGCCCCGGGCCGACCCCGAGGACGACGACTGCGGACATCCGCGTACCCCCATAGTGGTTGAAGTCGAGGCTACCCTCGACTTCTCCGACGCTAGCACAAACCCGAGGGTGCCCTCGACTTTGTAGGATGTCGGCATGCCCGCCCCGCCCAAGCCGCTCCGCGCGGACGCCGCCCGCAACCGGGCGAAGCTGCTGGACGCGGCGGCGGAGGTGTTCGGCGCTCGCGGCCTGGACGCGCCGCTGGAGCACATCGCCAAGCAGGCCGGGGTCAGCATCGGCACCCTCTACGCGCACTTCCCGACCCGGGACGCCCTGTTCGACGCGATCTTCCCGGAGCGCCTGGCCGCCCTGGACCGCGTCGCCGCCGACGCCCTGGCCGACCCCGACCCGTGGCGGGGTTTCGTGACCTTCCTGGAGGGCGTGTTCACGCTCCAGGCCGAGGACCGGGGTCTCAACGACGCCATCTCGCGCCGCGTGCCGCTGTCCGGCGAGATGGAGAGCGTGTGCACGCGCGGTGTCGGGCACGCCGACAAGATCATCGCCCGCGCGGTGGAAGCCGGTCGGCTGCGCGCGGACTTCACCGCGGCGGACCTGGCCGTGCTCACCTCGGCGGTGTCCCAGGTGATCCGCACCGCCCCGGAGGGCTGGCGGCGGTTCCTGCGGCTCCACCTCGACGGCGTGCGGCGGGGCGCGCCGGACCAGTAGCGTTCCCCGCGTGGACGCACGGGACATGCTCGCGGTGGCGGTGGAGGAGGCCCGGACCGGGCTCGCCGAGGGCGGCATCCCCATCGGGGCCGCGCTGTTCGACCGGGACGGCGCGCTGCTCGGGCGCGGGCACAACCGGCGCGTGCAGGACGGCGACGCCTCGACGCACGCCGAGACCGCCGCGTTCCGCGCCGCGGGCCGCCGCCGGAGCTACCGCGACACGATCATGGTCACCACGCTGTCACCCTGCTGGTACTGCAGCGGCCTGGTGCGCCAGTTCGGCATCGGCCGGGTCGTGGTGGGCGAGGCCCGCACGTTCCACGGCGGCCACGACTGGCTGGCCGAGCACGGCGTCGAGATCACCCTGCTGGACGACCGCGAGTGCGCCGAGATGATGACGGCGTTCATCGCCGAGCGGCCCGAGCTGTGGTACGAGGACATCGGCCAGGATTAACGCGGCACGCGCCGCCGCGACACACCGCCGACACGGGACCGGCCCAAGATCGTCGGGCATGTGGCACGTGGACGGCACCCTGGTCCTGGACGAGCGCACGGTCGCGGTGGAGGTGCCCGCGAGCTGGGCGGCGGAGGTCAGCCACGAACTGCGCGCGGCCGGTCCGCTGGGACCCATCCTCGCGATCCCCGGCCCCCGGCTGCGCTGGCTGTTCCTGGCCCGGCCCGAGCCGGACCCGCGGGTCGCCCCGCCGGAGGTCCGGACCTGGCTCGGGCCGTGCGGCATCCCCGCCCCGCGATCGCGCTGGGTGGTGGAGCCGGCGGGCGCACTGCCCCGGGAAGGGGCGGTGCGCTGCGCCATCCGCGTCGTCCGCCGGCGGTTCTAGCCGCCGACCTTGGCCAGCGCCTCCTCCTCGGTGTCCACGATGGTGAACACCGAGCTCAGACCGGTCGCCTCGATCGGCCGCAGCACGGCTCGACCGGCGGCCACCAGCACCAGCGGCACGCCCAGCCCGGCCGCCCGCTTGCTGCCGGTGACCAGCGCCTCCAAGCCCGCCGAGCCGAGGAAGCGCACCTCCAGGAGGTCCACCACCACCACGCGCAGCCCCTCCACGAGGGTCTCCTGCAGCGGCTTGGCCAGCTCGTCCGCGCTGCTGGTGTCCAACTCGCCGGACACGCGCAGCACCACCACCCCGTCCGCGGGCCGGTCGGTCCGCACGGACGCCAGCGTTGCCCCGGGTTCTGGCACCCCGGTCTCCTCTCTCATCGCGCACCGCCGGTGCGGTGCGTGCTCCACGGTAGTCCGGAACGCAGATCGGTGACCGTCGCGGCCAGCACCTGGTCGACCAGCTCACGGCCGTCGGGCGACGCGCCGAACGCCCGGCGCTGCCGAGCCGCGCCGCTGCCGTTGGTGCGCAGCCACTCCAGGTGGTCCTCCACGGTGGACAGGCTGCCCGCGTCACGCAGCGCGTCGGCGCTGATCTCGACCATCTCCGCGGCCAGCTGCCGGGCCTGCACGAGCGAGCCGGTGCGCGGGTCCACCGCCAGCCCGTCGTAGCCGTCCCGGGCGGCCCGCCAGTAGGCGGCGCGCAGGAGCACGTCGTCCACGCGCTCGGCGTCGGGCGACTCGGCGGCGGTGCGGGCGAAGGCCCGGATGAGTTCGGCGATGACCACGGTCTCGTGCGCGGTCTGCGGGATGTCGGCCACCCGCACCTCGACCGTCGGGACGTGGGAGGAGGGGCGGACGTCCCAGTAGACCATGTTCACGTCCACCACCACCTCGGTCTGCACCAGCGTCTGCACGAGGCGGTCGTACTGCTCGGCGGACTCCAGGTGCGGCGGCGGCCCGCCGACCGGCCACCGCGACCACACGATCGAGCGCCAGCTCGCGTAACCGCTGTCCTCGGCGGAGGCGATCGGCGAGTTGGCGCTGAGCGCGAGCAGCGTCGGCAGCCAGGGTCTGAGCGCGTTGGACACGCGCACCGCGGTGTCCGGGTCGGGCACGCCGACGTGGACGTGCAGCCCGCACACCCCTTGGCCGCCGAGCAGCTTGCGGTGCGTGTACTCCATGAGCCGGTAACGCGGGTCGTCGGTGTTCGGCGGCGGCCCGACCTTCCCGACCGGGGGGAAGGCGGAGGCGAGCAGCCGGCACCCGGCGGCGTGCGCGGCCTTGGCCAGGTGGGTGCGCCCGAGCAGCACCTGCTCGGCGAGCTCCTCGGTGGAGCGGCAGACGGGCGTGGCGACCTCGATCTGGAACGGCGTCAGCTCGCGCTGGACGTCCAGTCGGGCGCCGGCGTACTGCGCGACCGCCTCCGCGCCGGGCACGGGACGGCGCGTCTCGGGATCGACCAGGAGGAACTCCTGCTCGACGCCCACGGTCCAGGTGTCGGTCATGGGCGTGCCATACCCACTCCGCGCGGTTCTCAACCATCCGAGTTTCACTTCCCCGTCCGCCGGGCACCTCGCAGGGGTGAGACTGCGCCGAAGCGACCCCCACGGTCCGGGCTGGCGCCGCCTGCGCCACGGCCGGGGCTTCCGGTACGTGGACGAGGACGGCGCGACCCCCACCCCGGACGAGCTGGCGCGCATCAAGTCCCTGGTCATCCCGCCGGCGTGGCGGGACGTGTGGGTGTGCCCCCACGAGAACGGCCACCTCCAGGCGGTGGGCACGGACTCGGCGGGCCGGCGGCAGTACCTGTACCACGAGCGGTGGCGGCGGGAGCGGGACGAGGAGAAGCACTCGCGGGTGCTGGACCTGGCGCCGTCGTTGCCGGCGTTCCGGGCGCGGGTGCTGGAGGAGCTGCGCAGGCGAGGACGGGACTTCCCGCGCGTGGTGGCCGTGGCACTGGCGATGCTGGACCGCGGTGTGTTCCGGGTGGGCGGGGAGTCCTACGCGGAGGACAACGGCACTTACGGGGTGGCGACGCTGTTGTGCTCGCACGTGAAGGTGCGCGGGTCCACTGTGGACTTCTGTTATCCGGCCAAGGGCGGGATCGAGTTCTGCACCCAGGTGGCCGACGCCGATCTGGCCAAGGCGGTGAAGTCGCTGCTGCGGGGCCGGGAGCCGGACGAGCGCCTGCTGGTGGCCGCGGACGGGCGCGGGGTGACGGCGGAGGACGTGAACGAGCGGTTCAAGGAGATGGTGGGGGAGGAGTATTCGGTCAAGGACCTGCGGACGTGGCACGCGACCGTGCTGGCGGCGGTGGCTTTCGCGGAGCAGGGCCGGCCGGAGACGGTGCGGGGACGGAAACGGGTCGAGGCGGCGGTGATGCGCGAGGTGTCGGAGAACCTGGGCAACACCCCGGCGGTGGCGCGGAAGTCGTACGTGGACCCGAAGGTCGTCGAATTGTTCAACAAAGGAACAGTCCTCTCAGTGGTGTCGGACGACCGAGAGGTGACGGAAAAGGCAGTGATCGAACTACTGACCCCGCCAAAAACCCGCCGAAAGAAACGCTGACACCGCGCGCAACCGGGCCGGACGGCGGACAGCGCGCTTTTTGATCGGGCTCCCAAGCCCAAGGAAGGGCCTCGGTTCGTTCCCCGTACGGCCTGGGCGCAGCCCAACCGCGCTTTGGGGTTCTTGGCAACCAGCTTTTCCGGTTGCCAA
>NZ_JBEZBW010000060.1:0-49323 GCF_040647305.1 Saccharothrix sp. NPDC042600
GTTCCTCGCGAAACTTTTTCAGGCCGACCCCGGCGATCTGTGGTTGGGCTGCGCCCAGGCCGTACGGGGGACGAACCGAGGCCCTTCCTGTGGCTTGACAGCCAAGAGGAGCGCCTGCGGCGCAGAAGCGCGTGGCAGGGCGACAACGGCTGTGGCGGGAGGGAAGCCCTGGCGCGGGGGAGCCCGGCGCGGGGGAGCCCGGCGCGGGGGAGTCCGGCGCAGGGGGGAGCCCGGCGCGAGAGTAGCGGCGTAGGAGGTGCTAAGGGCGCATCTCGTAAGTGCCGGACAGTGCGGCAACTTGGTTCCACACCCGTTCGAACCGCTCGCGATCCACCACGGGCTTCCGCACCGCGCCCAACGCCCACTCCTGTTGCGCCCCGGTCGAAGAAGCCTTCCCGTGCAGTGCCACGGCCCACGCGGAGAAGTCCCGCACCAGTACGTCGAACACCTGGTCCACCACGTCGGCGTCCAACCCGGTCAGCCCGGCCTGCTCCAGCACCAGCTGCCCGTAGACCACCAGCGTGAACAGTTGCCCCAGCGTCAGCAGGAAGTCCAAGTCCTTCTGCTGCTCCGCGTCCGGTGCGGCCGTCGTCAGCAATGTTCGCAGGCCCTGCGCCTGCTGGTGGAACCGCGCCACGTTCGGCACGTGCGCGAACGCCCGGTAGGCGGCTTCCCAGTCGTGGAACCGGATCGAGCCCAGGCCGCGTGCCGGGCCCTGGTGCCAGAAGAAGTCGTCGTCCTTCGGCTCGTGGACCGTGGGCACGGCGGCGTACTCGACCGGCTGGAACAGGTACGCGGGCATGAACTTCAGCACCAGGGCCAGGTTCACGTGCACCGTGCCCTCCAGCTTGGGCAGCGCGCCGATGTCCCGGCCGGCCATCGAGAAGTACGTGTCCTTCTCGAAGCCCTTGGCCGCGATGACGTCCCAGAGCAGGTCGATCACCTGCTCGCCCTCGCTGGTCACCTTCATCTTGGTGACCGGGTTGAACAACAGGTACCGACGATCTTCCGGTGACGCCGTGCGGAAGTAGTCCACCGAACGGTCCGCGAACAGCTTCATGGCGATCAAGCGCGCGTACGCGTCCACGAAGTTCTGCCGCACGTGCGGGAACTCGGTGACCTTCTTGCCGTACAGGACCCGGTTGTGGGCGTGCGTGATCGCCTCGTAGAACGCGTGCTCCGAGATGCCGATGGACGCCGTGCACAGGTTGAACTTGCCGACGTTCACGGTGTTCAACGCCGCGCTGAACGCGTCCGCCCCGGTGTGCAGCACGTCCTGCGCCGCGACCGGGTAGTCCTCCAGCCGGAACTCGCTGACGAACATCTGCGAGTCCACGACGTTCTTGACCAACTTGTAGTTCGGGTGCGCGCTGTCCACGGCGAAGAACACGTACCCGTCCGGCCCGTCGACGTCCGCCCGCCGCCCGAACACCGACACCATGCCGGCGACGTTGCCGTTGCCGATGTAGTACTTGCCGCCGTTGGCGACGAACCCGCCGTCGCCGGTCGGCGTCAGGACCATGTCGGTGGAGTAGACGTCCGCGCCGTGCTCGCGCTCCGACAACCCGAACGCGAACACCGCGCCGCCGTCCAGCAGTTCGGCGGCCCGCTTCTTGGCGGCGGCGTTGTCGCTCATCCAGATCGGGCCGAGGCCCAGGACGGTGACCTGCCACGTGTACCAGTACTGCAGGCCGTAGAAGCCGAGGATCTCGCTCAGCGCCGCGTTGCGCGTCGCGTCCCAGCGCTTGTCCGGGTGACCGTCCGCTTCGGCGGCCGGCGTGAGGAAGGTGGCGAACAGCCTCTCCCGCGCGGCGAACTCCAGGAACTCGGCGTACCAGACCCGGGACTGGTCGTCGGCGATGAGGCGCCGCTTGCCGCGCTCCTCGAACCAGTCGATGGTGGCCCGCAGCAACCGCCTGCTCTCGGGGTCGAGGTGCGCGCCCTCGAAGCTGTTGGGATCGAACAACACCGGCCTGCTCCCTTCGTCTGGCCACGCACGTTACCAGCGGGTAACTTGCTTCGCCCGACCCCCTTCGGCGCGAAATTGTCCGACCCCGCGCGTACGGTGCTCCACGTCACACCGGCCCGTCGGAGGACGCCATGCACCTGCTCGCGATCGGCACGCGAAAGGGCCTGTGGCTCGCGACCAGCCCCGACCGCACGTCGTGGGAGGTCCGCGGGCCGTCGCTGCCCATGACGGAGGTCTACGCGGTGGCCATCGACCCGCGCGGTCCCCGCCTGCTCGCCGGGACGACCAGCCCCCACTTCGGCCCCACCGTCATGACCAGCGACGACCTGGGCGGGACGTGGCAGGAGCCCGACCACGCGCCCATCGCGTTCCCCGAGGACGGCGCTCTCGAACGGGTCTGGCAACTCGCCCTCACCCCGGACCCGGACGTCGTCTACGCGGGCACCCAACCCTCCGCCCTGTTCCGCTCCGAGGACGGCGGACGCACCTACTCGCTGGTCCAGGGCCTCTGGGACCACCCGCACCGCGAGGAGTGGGGAGCGGGGTTCGGCGGGCAGGCCATCCACACGGTCCTGCCGCACCCCGCGGACCCCGACCGGCTCACCGTGGCCATGTCCACCGGCGGCGTCTACCGCACGTCCGACGGCGGCAGCACGTGGACGGCGAGCAACAAGGGCGTGCAGGCGTACTTCCTGCCCGACCCGTACCCGGAGTTCGGCCAGTGCGTCCACAAGATCGCCCGCCACCCGTCCACACCGGACCGCCTGTACCTGCAGAACCACCACGGCGTGTACCGCTCGTCGGACGGCGGCGCGACCTGGGACTGGATCGCCGACGGCCTGCCGTCGGACTTCGGCTTCCCCATCGTCGTCCACCCGCACCGGCCCGAGGTGGTCTACAACTTCCCGCTCGTCGCCGACGCCGAGCGCTTCCCGCCCGGCGGGCGGTGCGCGGTCCACCGCTCCGAGGACGGCGGCGACACGTGGACACCCCTGCGCGCCGGCCTGCCCGACGGCTTCTGGACCGCCGTGATGCGGGACGCGATGTGCACGGACACCGCGACCCCCGCCGGCGTCTACTTCGGCTCCCGCTCGGGCTCGGTCTACGCCAGCGCCGACGAGGGCGAGTCCTGGCACCGGGTCGTCGAACACCTGCCCGACGTCGTCTGCGTGCGCGCGGCGGAGGTGTAGGTGAAGGTCACCGTCCTCCTGCCCGGCGTCCTGCGCCCGGCCGCCGCCAACCAGTCGAGCCTCGAACTGGACCTGCCCGAACCGGCCACCCTGGGCGCGGTCCTGGACGAGCTGTCCAACCGCTACCCCCTCCTGGACCGCCGCCTGCGCGACGAACGCTCAACCCTGCGCCGCTACGTGAACTTCTACGTGGACGGCGAGGAATGCCGCCGCCTAGACGGGCCCGGCACGGTCCTGCGCCCGAACGCGGAGATCCGCATCCTCCCGTCCGTGGCGGGCGGCTGACCTCAGCCGCCCAGCCTCCGGTACAGCGGCCGGAGCTCGTCGGTGAGCGACCGCCCGCGGACCGTCAGCGGTCCCAGGCGGTCCAGGATCGCGTCGGGGTGGTGGGCGACCGGCTCGTCCGGGTCCGGCACCGGCTCCGCCGCGGGTCGCCGCCAGAACACGGCCAGCGAGTCCTCCAACGCCGGCAACCCGTCGTCCGCGGCCACCGCGGCGGGCATCGGCGCGCGCAGCTCGCGCAACCGCTCCAGCAGGTCCTCCCGCCCGCGCCCCCGCCACGCCAGGATCTCGAACGGGTCCGCGTCGAACGACTCCGCCAGCAGGTAGCAGGCCGCCGCCAGGTGCTTGCACGGCACCTCCCAGTCCGGGCAGGTGCAGTCCATCGACATCTCGCGCATCGACGCCGGGAACAGCGTCAACCCCAGGCCCGCGAACAGCTCCTCGATCTCGGCGGGCATCTCGCCGGCCAGCAGCTTCGCCGCGAACACCGCCCGGTCGGCCAACGCCCGCTCGATGCGCACCCAGTCCTCGTCGGAGAACTTCCGCACCCCGATCCGCGCCCGGTACGGCTCGGGCCGCGACCCCATCACCAGCGCCACCACCACGCTGGTCGACAGCGACAGCGACATCACCTGCCCGGTCCGCGCGTAGGTCCGCCCGCGCGCGAGCCGCCCGCCCATCCCGAACGACTCCAGCACCTCGATGAACCGCCGCGACCACCAGGTCCGCGCGATGTCGCCGCGCTTGCTGCGCAGCGTCAACCCGCCCTCGACCCGGATCGGGCGCGCGGCGGGCGGCCGTTCCCCGTGCCAGTCACTCACCGACGGCCTCCCCGGACAACGCGAACAGCTCCCGCAGGTCCGCCGTGGACAGCTCGGTCAACCAGTCCTCGCCGGCGCCCACGACCAGCCGCGCCAGCCCGCGCTTCTCCTCGATCATCCGGTCGATCCGGTCCTCCACGGTCCCCACGCACACGAACTTGCGCACCTGCACGTGCGACCGCTGCCCGATCCGGAACGCCCGGTCGGTCGCCTGGTCCTCCACGGCCGGGTTCCACCACCGGTCCAGGTGGATCACGTGGTTGGCCGCGGTCAGGTTCAGGCCCGTCCCGCCGGCCTTGAGCGACAGCACGAAGATCGACGGCCCGTCGGCCTCCTGGAACCGCCGCACCATCTCGTCGCGCGCCTTCGCGGGCGTCCCGCCGTGCAGGAACAGCACCTCGGTGTCGAACCGCGCCGCCAGGTGCGGCACGACCAACGCGCCGAACTGCGTGAACTGGGTGAAGCACAACGCCTTGTCACCGTCGGCCAGCGCTTCCTCCAGCACCTCCTCCAGCCGCGCGAGCTTCCCCGACCGCCCCGCCACGCGCGACCCGTCGCCGAGCAGCTGCGCCGGGTGGTTGCAGACCTGCTTGAGCCGCGACATCGTCGCCAACACCAGGCCCTTGCGCTTGATGCCCTCCGCCTCGGCGATGCGGGCGAACATGTCGTCCAGCACCGCCTGGTAGAGCGTCGCCTGCTCGGTGGTCAGCGTGCAGAGCTGCTTGACCTCGATCTTGTCCGGCAGGTCGCTGATGATCCGCGGGTCGGTCTTGAGCCGGCGCAGCACGAACGGCCTGGTCACGCGCCTGAGCCGGACGGCCGCGCCCTCGTCGTGGTGCCGCTCGACGGGCACGGCGTAGCGGGCGCGGAAGGTGTTGACCGTCCCCAGGACGCCGGGGTTGACGAAGTCCATGATCGACCACAGCTCGGCGAGCCGGTTCTCCACCGGCGTGCCGGTCAACGCCACCCGGTGCCGCGCGGGCAGCGCCCGGACCGCCTGGGACTGCCGGGTGGCGCTGTTCTTGACGTTCTGCGCCTCGTCCAGCACCACGCGGTCCCACTGCACGCCGGCCAGCGCCTCGGCGTCGCGCGTGGCCACCGCGTAGGTCGTGATCACCAGGTCATGGCCCGCGGTCAGCGCCGCCGCGACCCGGTCGCCGCCGTGGTGCACGTGGACCTTCAGGCCGGGCGTGAACCGTTCGGCCTCGCGCTGCCAGTTGCCGACCACGGACATCGGGCAGATCAGCAGGGTCGGCGGGCGGCGGCCGTGCTGCCGCGCGTACGCCTCCAACGCCAGCAGCTGCACGGTCTTGCCCAGCCCCATGTCGTCGGCCAGGCACGCCCCGAGCCCCAACCGGTCCAGGAAGACCAGCCACGACAGCCCGCGCAGCTGGTACGGCCGCAGCACCGCGGTCAGCCCTTCCGGCGGGTCCACCGGGTCCAGGCGCTGTTCCGCCTCACCGGACAGCAGGTCGCCCAGCCACCCGTCCGCGTGCACGGCCGTGACCGGCAGCGGCAGGTCGGGGTCGTCCTGCGCCGAGATCCGCAGCACCTGCCCGGCGGTCATCCGCCCGCTGCCCAGCACCGCCAGCCCCTCGGCCAGCCGCTTGCGGTCCAGGTGCACCCACTGGCCGCGCACCCGCACCAGCGGCGCCTTCGCCTTGGCCAGCGCGGACAGCTCGGCCTCGGTGAGCTTCTCGTCGCCCAGCGCGAGGTCCCAGCGGTAGTCCAGCACCGCCTTCATGCCCAGCTCGCTCTCCTTGGCCACGACCCCGGCCGCGCCGCGCGTGGTGGCGGTCAGCGAGAGGCCGATCCGGCGCGGGTGCCGCCACCACGACGGCAGCATGACCCCGAACCCGGCCTCGGCCAGCAGCGACGCGCGGGTCAGGAAGTCGTAAGCGCCCTCCAGGTCCAGGTCCAGCGCGACGGGATCGCGTTCGGCCAACGCGCGGTCCAGCGGCGGGAACACCTTGGACGCCCGCCCCAGGTCGCCCAACAGCACTTCCTCGGGCCGTGCCACCCAACGCCGCAACACGGCGTCGTGGCGCCACACGTCCTTCGCGGGCACCAGAACGCTCGGCTCGTCCACGACCTGGAGCAGGAACTCCAGCCGCCAGCCCTCCTGGTCCGGCCCGCCCTGGTCGGGGGAGGCGAGCCGGAAGCACGTCCGCACGACCTGCGACCGCTCCGCCCGCCACGCCTCGACGGCGTTGACCAGCGCGGCGTCGTGGGGGCGGACGCCCCGGCCGGTCAGCGCGGTCAACCACCGCCCGACGACACCGGTCCCGGCCACCTCGACGCCCCGCAGGCGTTCGCGGACTTCCTTGTCCACCAACGAGTCCAGCACGGCGTCCAGCGGATCCCCGACGTCCCGCACGGCGCGGAACGCGGGCGGCATGGCGTCCCGCAGCCGCGCCAGCCGCAGCCGTTCCGGGGCGGCCCGCCAGCGCGCGTCGCCGCCGGGCAGCACGCGTCCCCGCGCGACCAGGTCCCGGGCGAACTCCACGACCTCGGCCAGGTAGCGGGCGGACGCGCCCAACCGGCACTCGGGCGGCGCGTCGGGCGGCTCGTCCAGCCACACCACCGGCACGCGCCAGGCGCGCAGCCGCACCGCGCCGCGCCGGACCGGGGGCTTGGCCAGCGGGTCGCGCACCAGTTCCGGCGACTCGACCGGTCCCGAGGCGTAGGAGGGCAGGCGGACGACCAGTTCGCCGTGCTTGCCGTCGAGCAGGGTCGCGAGGTCCGCGCCGGCCACCGCGAACGGGTGCGGCACGGGCGATTTCGGCAGCCGCGAGCCGACCTTCACCGGGAGCCGGGCGTCCTCGGCCCACACGGCCGTCCGCCCGTCGGTCGCGCACAGCCCGTGGAGCACCAACACGGGCTCGACTCTAGGCGGTCCGCGACCTGCGCGTTCCCCGGGACTGTCGGTGGTCGTCCGTACCCTCGCTGTCATGACGATCACCGCGATGGACGTGCGCCGGACCTTCAACGTCACCCAGGAGACCCGGTTCCGGTTCAACGGCTGGTTCCGCGACCGGACACCGCTGGTGGAGCGGGTGATGTCCCACGACACCTCGGCCGTCCTGCGGGTCACCCCCGAGGACGTGCGGGCGGTGTGCCCCGGCGTGCCCAGGACCGGTCCGCCGCCCGACGTCGCCGAGATCCGGGCGTGGCGGCCGGAGTTCCCGTTCACCCACGTGGCGCACCACGTGGTCGAGCGGCTGGGCCGATTACCCGGCTGGGACGAGTTCCGCGAGTTCTGCGAGACCGACGAGGCGACCCGGGCGATGCTGTGGACGCCCGCCAGCGAGGCCATCGCCTCGACCACCGACCGCGCGGGGGCGCGCGGGGCCATGCGGCACAAGGTGGTCACGGAGTTCGTGGGGTTCCTGCGGTACTTGTCCGTGATCGCGCACCTGCGCCACGCGGGGCTGGACGTGCGCGTGCACCCGTTGGCGGACCTGGTGTTCGACGTGGACGCCTGGGTGGAGCGGTTGATCCTCAACCCGCGCGGCGGCGGGCAACGCTCGTCCCGCCTGCTCGTGCACGCGATGCCGCCGTTCTTCTTCCACGACCTGGGGCTCAAGGAGTTTGAGCAGGTGGGCGCGGTGCCGCTGCCCACGCGCCGCGACCTGGACCGCGCGGTGCGGAGCCTGCGCGGGGTGCTCTACCCCGATGCACCATGATGGCCGCGTGCCGAACCTCCCGACCACGTCGGACGTCAGCGCGCGGATGAGCAGGCAGCGGTCCCGCGACACCGGGATCGAGGTGGCGCTGCGCCGGGAACTGCACCGCCTGGGCCTGCGCTACCGCGTCCACCGCCGCCCGGTGCGGGCCGTGCGGCGGGAGGCGGACGTCGTGTTCGGCCCGGCGAAGGTCGCGGTGTTCGTGGACGGCTGCTTCTGGCACGGCTGCCCGGACCACGGCACGTGGCCCAAGCGCAACAGCGACTTCTGGCGCACGAAGATCGAGTCCAACCAGGCCCGCGACGTGAACACGGACAAGGTGCTGGCGGAAGCCGGCTGGCTGTCCATCCGCGTCTGGGAACACGAGGACCCGGCGACCGCGGCAGCGAAGATCCACGCCACCATCCAGTCCCGCCGCTCTCCCCGCGCCTGATCCACCCCGGCGCGCCCACGTCCCATTGCGCGCCGGAGCGGACCCCTGGCCTTCCGCCGGCGTGAGCCGCCCGGTTCCCCGCCGGCGTGAGCAGCCCCGGTTCCCCGCCGGCGTGAGCAGCCCCGGTTCCCCGCCGGCGTGAGTCGCCTCCGGTTCCCGTGCCGGCGTGTCGATGTCGGGCGCGCGCAACAGGCCGGCTAGCCTGGCCCCCGTGCTCACCATGATCGACCTGTTCGCCGGCTGCGGTGGCATGACCTCCGGCTTCACCGCCGCGGGCGGCTACCGCCCGGTGATGGCGGTCGAGTGGGACCTGCACGCCGCCGCCACCTACGCCGCGAACTTCGGCGAGGACCACATGACCTGGTCCGACATCGCCGCCATCCCCAACCGCGCGATCCCCCGCGTCGACGTGATCGTGGGCGGCCCGCCGTGCCAGGGCTTCTCCAACCTGGGCAGCCGCGACGTCAACGACCCCCGCAACTCGCTGTGGCGCGAGTACCTGCGGTTCGTGCGCAAGGCCAAGCCCAAGGTCTTCGTCATCGAGAACGTCGACCGCTTCCTCACCTCCACCGAGTTCGCCCTGCTGCAAGCCGAGACCCAGGACTACGAACTCAGCGCAGGCCTGCTGCTCGCCGCCGACTTCGGCGTGCCCCAGCGCCGACGCCGCGCCATCGTCATCGGGTCCCGCGTCGGCCGCATCCCGCTGCCGACCCCGACCCACCCGAAGACCCGCTGGCACACCGTCCGCGACGTCCTCACCGGCCTCCCGGACCGCCCCCGCACCACCGCGCTGCCCGGTTCCCGGGTCGAGTTCTTCGGCGTCGAGCTGCCCGGCCGGCACAAGAGCCCGGACCTGCACATCGGCCGCAACCCGACCCCGCTGTCGCTGGAGCGCTACCGCAACATCCCGCCCGGCGGCGGTCGCTTCGACCTCCCGGACCACCTCCTCCCCAGGTGCTGGCGGGAGAAGAAGACCGGCACCACCGACGTGATGGGCCGGATGCGCTGGGACGAGCCGTCCCTGACCATCCGCACCGAGTTCTACAAGCCCGAGAAGGGCCGCTACCTGCACCCCGAGCACGACCGGCCGATCACCCACCTGGAAGCCGCGCGGCTGCAGTCCTTCCCCGACGACTTCGAGTGGTGCGGCACCAAGATCGAGGTGGCCCGCCAGATCGGCAACGCGGTCCCGCCCACCCTCGCGCGCGCCATCGCCAACCACCTCAAAAGCCATCTGACCAGCGGTTACGCCCTCACTTCGAACTGCCCGCTCTGCTGATACGCCTGGACTGTCGTACCCCGGTCCTAGCGTGATCGACATGACGACGACCACGTACGAAACCCAGACCCGCATCGGCACCACGAGCTACCGCCTGCGCGCGGCGGCCGACCCGGACCTGGTCATGGAACTGACCGGCACGGACACCTCAGGGGCCATGGTGGCCCAAGGGACGCTGAGACTGCCGTTGGACGCCGGCGCCACGGTGGGCAGGCTCTTGGCGCAGGTCCTCGACGCCCTGGGCAGGCTGGGCGCACCCCCACCCCGCTCACCCCGCTCCCGCCCGGCCAACGCCAACCTGCCCTGGACCGACGCCCTCGACGCCGACCTGCGCGCCACCTGGCTGAACGCCGGCCCGGACACCCCGACCACCGACCTGATCCGCACCCTGGCCCGAGACCACCAACGCTCCGCCACGTCCATCCGAGCCCGCCTGGCCAGGATCGGCTGCGACCCGGACGTCCCTGGCCGGCCGCTGTCCCCGGAGGCGGCGGCGGTGCTGGGAGTTCAGGGTCGGGCTCAGGGGGGTCTCAGGGGAGAACCCGATTCGCCGGGGGGAGGTGTCGAGTGATGCTCAAGGTGACGGCGCACCATCGAGGAGGGGACCTCACGTGGAGATCACCGGCATCATCTCGGCCCTGTTCATCGGCATCGCGATCGGCGGCCTGGGCCGCCTGGTCGTCCCGGGCAGGCAACACATCTCCCTGCTGATGACGATGCTGGTCGGCATAGCGGCGGCCCTGGTCGGCACCTTCGCGGCGTCGCTCATCGGCGTGGCCGACACGGGCGGCATCGACTGGATCGAACTGGCCCTCCAAGTAGCCCTGGCCGGCGCAGGCGTAACAGCCCTGTCCCGCCGCCCGAAGGCCCGCCACTGACCCGCTGACCACCGAGGCCCCACAACGCGCTGGGCCGGCCACCACCGGCCCAGCGCACCCCGCGCCGGCCGCTGCCATTCGGCGCGCTCCTCGCCGGCCGCTGCCGGCCCGGCGCGCTCCTCGCCGGCCGCTGACAGTCGGCGCGCTGCTCGGCGACCTCGGCGCTACCGGCGATCTCAGGGGCGGTTGATGTCCAGGTCGGCTCGGTTGGCCGCCGCACGGCCCGCGTTCCAGCCCGCCTCGCTGCGAACAGGAGTGGACTTCGAGACCGTCTTCGTGAACAACGTGGTGAACAGCTGGTCCACCGCCCGCTTGCGTTCCGCGAGCACGGGCAACAGCCGGTCGTCGTCGGCCGGGGGTTCGTTCGCCGCCTTCAAGCGCTCGCCCACCCGGTGCGCGTACGACAGCAAGAACGACTTCCGGTAAGCCAACGACCTCGCCTCGTCGCCCTTGCGCGCCCCGTCGCCGGCGGCCACCATCGCGCGGGTCGCCTGGACGAGCAGGGAGGCCGACAGCAGCTCCACGATCTCCAGGTCCAGTTCCTCGCCCACCAGCGCCACGAAGCCCAGGTCGTACACGACGGCGCGGCACCGGTTCGCCTCCGCCACCACGTGCACGATCTGCGCCTTGCCGTCGAAGTACCGCTTGTCCAACCACACCCGGCGGGACGCGGTGGTCGCCGACTCGGTCGGCATCCGCTCCAACGCGTGCCGCGTCACCAGCTCCTGCGCCTTGGCCGACAACGCCTCCGCCTCCTCGGGGAACGCCGTCGACTCCGCCTTCGCCAGCAACCCCCGCACCCGCTTGAGCACCTTCGGGTCCACGTGGTGGTGGGTGACCTCGGACAGCGGCGTCCCCGGCGCGGGCACGATCCGCGGCAGCACGGGCAGCGACGTCAACGCCGACAGCGCCGCCACGACCACCGCCACGGCCTCGTCCAGCAGCTCGATGTGCCGGGTCGCCCACTGCGACAGGTACGGCTCCGCCGGGTCCCACCACACGACCGCGCCGATCGACGCCGCCTGCTCCACCCACTCCGGGTGCAGCGACCGGTACCCGGCCAACGTCCGCGCCACCGCGTCGACCACCACCGACTCGGCCCGCGGCTCCGCACCGCGCCGCACGACCTCGACCACGTCGACCGGCAGCCACCCGTGCTCCCACAACCCGATCAGCACGCGATCCAGGACGTCGCGCGCCGCGGCGTCCACTTCGGCCGCCGGCCGACCGCCGGTGCGCGGCAGCGGGGCACGCCGGTTCGTCGCCGCCCGGAGGATCGCGTCGCGCAGGTTGTCCACGATCGGTGATTCTCCTCCCGCCGCGCGGTGTCGCTGCGCCCGGTGCGGCGGCGGACGTGCCAGCCTCGCCCGGTGAGCCGGAAGACGCGCACCCGGCGGCCCGTGGTGGTCGTCCACCGTCCACAGGGGACGCCGCTGACCCCGGCCCAACGCCGCTTCCTGGACCGCTGCCGCGCCCTGCCGCACCTCGCCGACCCGCTCGACGCCGAGCTGACGGTCAGCACGGCCGTGTCCGACCTCACCGCCGACGAGCACTTCTGGGCCGGCGTCATCGACCACGCCACGACCCGCCCGACCCGCCGCAACGACCGCCTGCTCCGCCTCCTGGCCGCGATGCTCACCGGCCGCCCGCGGGAATGGGCCGCCAACGCCGTCCCGGCCGCCGGCCCGCCCCTGTCGGCAGGCGGCTCCTGGATCTGCGACCGCTCACTGGACGCGGGCTACCTGGCCCTGCTCTGCACGTACCGGTTCACCGACGAACACGCGATGGTCTTCCTGATCGACGAACTGTCCGGCGGCGTGGTCCGCAAGGCCTTCGTCACCCGCAATGTCACGACGGCCCGCGAAAGGCTCGCCGAACAAGGCCACCTCCACGCCATCGGCCCGGAAGCCGCGCACTGGGTGCTGCAACGCGCCTATGCCCGCTTCGATCGGAATCCGGTGATCAAGGTCGATCCCGACCTCCACCACACGAACCTGCTGGCGCGCCGCCGCATCGCCCTCGGCTTCGGGTGAGCGGAAGGGGTGGCCCGACTCCACCCCGACAACCCGCCCGAAGCCTCCCGGCCGCGGCTTACTGGAACTGCATCAGCCCGACCCCACCACCGCCGTAGACGATGGTCGGCCAGGCCTCCGCCCGAGGCGGGTTGACTACCGAGGCCGCGGAGAGAGCGATCGCCGTCGCGGCGAACACAGCGGCGAGGGCGCGGATGATCTTGAAGCGTCGGGCTGGATTCATCACCCCGCAAAGGATTCCATACCTTAGGGAATCGGTTCTCGTCAGGGTGGGGTCAGAATTCACCCGGTGGCTCTTGGCGAGATTGTGGGTGGCTGAAGCAGGCGTTTCAGCTCGCTCGATGGCGCATGGTGCCCACTACCGTCGGGTTGACCCTAGCTCACCTGATTGCGCTCCGTGATCTCCCTCGACGGGGCATTGATCAGGGGCAGGTGTGGTTCCCTCGGGTCTGGGATGGGGTGGTCCGGGCCCCTCAGCACGGCCAGGTGGTCCAGCACGACCCCGCCTTCCAGGGTGTTCGCCCCGCCCAGTAGGTCAACGGCTTCGGCCCAGCGCCGCTCGGCCGACGCGTGGTCGCCGATCATGATCATGGCATGGCCGATCACGTGCAAGGCCCGCACCTGCTCGCGGACCGCGCCCGTCTCGACGCACAGCTCGACGGCCCGCTCGGCGCAGTGGATCGTCTCGTCGAACTGCCCGAGGTCGTAGTGCGTCTCGGACTTGGCCACCAGGGCCTCGATCGTCCGGGGCCGGTCGCCGCTCACCTCGTTCGCGGCCAGCGCCGCCTCCAGGCTCGCGAGGGCCTCGACGTCCTCGCCCTGTTCGTGCAGGAGGCTGCCGATGCCGGTCAACGCCGTGCCCTGGCCCCGCGCGTTCCCGACCCGCTCCCAGATCGCGAGCGCGGCCCGCAGGTACTCCAGGGCGATGTCGTCGCGCTCGACGCGGCGGTGCGCCAGCCCCAGTTGGCCGAGGATCGCGGCCTCCAGCGTGGGGTTGCCCAACGCCCGCGCCGACGCCAGGGCCGTCCGCCCGAGGTCCACGGCCCGCGCGATCTCCCCGCGCTCCATCTGCGCCTTGGTCAGGTTGTGGACGACGAGCACCTCCATGTCGCGCAGCCCGAGGTCGTGGGCGATGGCGATCGACTGCTCGTACGCCTCGGCGGCCTCGTCGTACCGGCCCAGGCGCAGGTGCACCGTCCCGGTGTCGGCCAGCACGCCGGCTTGCGCGTGGCGGTCCCGGGCCATGCGCGCGGCCTTCAGCGCCGCCTGTTGGCACACCAGCAGGTCGGCGTAGTAGCCGAGGCGGTCGAAGGCGTCGTGCACGTTGCCCGCGATGCGCCACGCGTGGTCGGCGAAGCCGGCGCTCACGGCGCGGGGGACGGCCGCCACGAGGTTCGCGCGTTCGGTGGTGAACCAGTCCAGCGCCGCCTGGTCGGAGTCGAACGGCTCGGCCTCCGGCACCCCGGCCAGCGGCGGGACGGGGGACTGGTCGTGGTTCAACCGGCGGCAGGCGGCGGTGGCCACGGCCAGGTAGTGGTCGAGCAGACCGGTCAGGGCGGTCCTCCGGTCCTGTGCCGAGCTCTTGGTGCGGACCAGGTCCGCCGCGTAGTCGTGGGTCAGGTCGTGCAGCCGGAACCTGCGTCCCGCGCTGTACTGCAGCAGGTTGGCCTTCGTGAGGGTGCGCAGCGCCTTCATCGTGGCGCTGATCGGCTCACCGGTGAGCGCCGCCGCTTCCGCCGGCCCGAACTCGGTGGTGAACAGGAGCCCGAGCAGCCGGAACGTGCGCGCCGTGTCGTGCGGCAGGGCGCTGTAGGACCAGTCGAACGCCGCGGCGAGCGTCGCGTGCTCGTCGTCGTTGTCGTCGGACGCGCCCAGGATGCCCAGCCCCTCCGGCGCGGTGAACTCCTCCACCAGGTCGGAGATCGAGGTCTCCGGGCGGTGCGCCACGTGCTGGGCGATGATCTTCAACGCGAACGGGTGGCCGTCCGAGCGGGCCACCAGCTCGTGCACCGCCGTGGGCTCGTGGTCGGTGCGGTTCTCGCCGATCACCGCCCGCAGCAACTGCTCCGACTCCGCACCCGACAACGGCGGCACGTGGGCCACGAGCGCGGCGTCGTCGTGCACCGGCAGGCCGAACGGACGCGTGCGGCTGGTGATGATGACGAAGCACTCGTCGGTGGCGTCGAGGATGGGGCGCACCTGAGCGCTGTCGAGGGCGTTGTCGAGCAGCAGCAACGTCGACTTGCCGGACAGTACCCGGCGCAGCCGGTCCCGGCGTTCCCCGGACGGCACCGGCACCGGGCCGGCGTTGAGCTTCGCCAACAGGATGCCCAGCGCGTCGTCGGGGGCCAGCGGGGTGCCCGGCCCGAAGCCGCGCAGGTCGAGGACCAGTTGGCCGTCCGGGAAGCGGGCCGCGTTGCGGTGCGCCCAGTGGATCGCCAGGCGGGTCTTGCCGATCCCCGGCATGCCGTGCAGGGCGACGACCTGGCCGTGCGTGCCCGACTCCAGGACGCGGTCCAGGTCCGCGAGGAGGTCGGCGCGGCCGGTGAAGTTCTTCAGGTCCCGGGGGAGGTCGCGGGGCGGAGGACGGCGGGGCGGCGGCGTGGCGCCGGTGTCCGCCTGCTTGCGCAGGATGTCGCGGTAGACGTCGCGCAGCTCGGGCCCCGGCGCCGCGCCCAGCTCGTCGAAGAGGAGGGCGCGGAATTCCTCGTGGAATTCCACCGCGGTCGCGTACTTGCCCAAACCGTCGAGGGAACGGAGGTAGGTGCGGGCGAAGCGCTCGTCCAACCGGTGTTCGCGGGTCAGTCGACCGGCTTCACCCATCACCTCGACGAGTTCGCCCAGTTCGAGCCGGCTGTCCAGCAGAGCGTACTGCGCGGGGATGCGGTCGAAGGTCTCCATTTGGTGACGACAATGCTCGACCCACGGCCCGTCGAGTTCGTGCAGGGGGCGGCCTTGCCAGAGGTCCAACGCCGACTGGAGCAAGGCTTTCGCGCGCCGGTGGTCACCTTGTGCGGCAACCGTTCGCCCGGTTTCCGCCAATGTGCGGAAACGGTGGTAGTCGACGAGTTCCGCAGCGAGTTCCAATCGGTACGCTGCACCGTCGTGGTGGATCACGCCACCGGTCTCCGCGCTGGTCAGAACCTTCCGCAAACGACTGATCAGCGGTTGCAGCCGGCCGCGCACCTCGGTCGCCGAAGTGTTCCGCCATACTGCGGACGCGAACCGTTCGACCGGCACGGCGGTTCCCACGCGGTAGAGCAGCAATGCGAGAACAGCTCGTTGCTTGGCGGGTCCGAGGTAGATCTCATTCCCATTGATGTGTAATCTCGTCCGACCCAGGATCTTGAATTCCACCAGCGCCTCCTCCGCTGGCACGGCGTGCCCCGGAATGACAGTGTGGGGGACGCGACCGTGATTCCACAGCCCGCGAACGCGTATTGCTCCGAATCGGGGACAGGACGCGCGGCGATCGGCGGTGCAAGCGAACTGCAAGGCACCGGCAAACCCGCTCGGGACGCTTGTGCGCACCGAGTGGGAGGGGGAGTGGATGACGAACACCGAATGGCTGCGGGTACCGGTCGGGATAGACGCGCCCCGTTGGGTGACGAGAGCGCGCTGCCGGCACGTCCTCGTCGTGGTGCACACCGTCACCAGCGGGCAGCGGCTGCTGGAAGCGGTGGAGCTGATCGAGTCCGACCCGAGGGTGCAGGTGCTGTTCTGCCAGGCGCCGGACACGTTCTCGCAGGGTGTGGCCGACTTCCTGCGAGCCGCGGACGCCCTCGTGGTGCCGTGGGAGCAGGCTACGCGCGAGCGGTTCGACCTGGCCCTGGCGGCGTCGTACGGGTCGCTGCACATGGTGCACGCGCCGCTGTTGCTGATGCCGCACGGCGCGGGGTTCGGCAAGTCGGTCACCGCCGCCGGGCCGCCGCAGGTCTACGGCCTGGACGCCCAGCGGTTGCTGCACAACGGCGAGGTCCTCGCGGCGGCCCTCGTCCTGTCGCACGACAGCCAGCGGGACGTGCTCCGGCGGCAGTGCCCCGAGGCGTTGGACGTCGCGGTCGTGGCGGGCGATCCCTGCTACGACCGCATGGTCGCGAGCCTGCCGGTGCGCGGCGAGTACCGCGCGGCGCTGGGCGTGCGGGACGGCGAACGACTCCTGGTGGTCACCTCCACGTGGGGGCTGGACTCGCTGTTCGCCCGGTTCGAGGACCTGCTGCCGCGCCTGCTGGACGAGCTGCGCGGCTCCCGGGTGGCCGCGATGCTGCACCCCGCCGCCTGGTACGCCCACGGCCGGCGCCAGGTGCGGGCGTGGCTCGCCGACTGCCGGGACGCGGGCCTGGTCGTCGTGCCGCCCGAGGTCGACTGGCGGGCGGCGGTGATCGCGGCGGACCACGTCATCGCCGACCACGGCTCGGTGGGCGTGTACGCGGCGGCGATCGGCACGCCCGTCCTGCTCGCGGACCCGCCGGTGACCGCGGTCGTCGGGGACGGCTCGGCGCAGGACGCGCTGCGCCGGCTGGCGCCGCGGCTCACGTTCGACCGGCCGTTGGTCGAGCAGTTCGACTTCGCGGCCGGGCGGGCGGCGGCGTTGGCCGAGCACGTCCGCGACCGCCTCACCTCGTGCCCCGGTCGGGCGGGGGCCGAGCTGCGGCGGGCCGTCTACCGGCTGCTGGGGATGTCCGAGCCGGGGCGGCACCGCGGGCTTGCGCCGGTCCCGGCGGTGCGGCCATGACGCTCGCGGACGTGTTCCTGGAGTCCTCGGCGGACGTCGTCGTGCTGCGCGAGCTCTTGCGCCGCCACCCGTACGCCGAGCTCGCCGTCGGCTCGGCCGGCGGGCGGCTGGTCGCCGTGACGCGGGCCGGCGGCGTGATCACCTGCGCGGCCACCGCGCCCGCCGCGTGCCTGACCGCCGAGGACGTCCGGCGGTCGGCCGTCGAGGTGCTCTACGTGTGGAGCGTGGCCGGGCTGGACCTGGAGTTGTTGCGCCGCAACGGCATCCCGGTGTGGTGTGCGCGGCACCGCGACCGGGGGTCAACCGTCCCCTGTGGACGGCTCCACCGCGCGCAACCGGTCTGACACCTCCGCGGCCCGGCGGGAACCGAGCCGGGTCAACAGGTCCAAGGCGTGCCGCCAGTGCTCGGCGGCACGCCTTGGATCGCCGGCGGCTTCCGCCAGCACCTCGTGCGCCTCCGCCGCGCCGCGGTCGGAGCCCAGGTCCCGCATCACGGCCAGCGCCCGCGTGCCCAACTCGGTCGCCCGTGCGCTGTCACCGGCCACCTGGTGCAGCCGCGCTTCGGCGACCGTGACGCGGGCGCGGTTGTACGGGTCGGGCTCGGCGAGCCCGTCGAGGAGGTCGGCCGCCTCCCGTAGCGCGGCCAGCCCCCGCGCCGGTCGTCCGACGCGCCCCAGCACCGTGCCGAGGTGGATCAGGGTCAGGCCGAGACTCCGGTCCGCGCCCAGCTCCCGGTTGGTGCGGACGAGTTCTTCGAACTGCGCCAACGCTTCCCGGACCTCACCGCGGTCCAAGTGCAGCAGGGCCAACGCTTCCCGCGCGTCCGCCGAGCCGCGCAGGTCGCCGGCGGCCGACGCGCGTTCCGCCGACGCGGCGTAGTGCCGCCGAGCCTCCGCGAACTCGCCGACCGCTTGGTGGGCCATGCCCTGACGGCGCAACATGACCGCCTCGGCCACCGGGACACCCCACTCGCGGGCCGCTCGGATCCCGCGCTCGTTGATCTCGAAGCGGTCCCGGTAGTGCTTGTGGTGCAGCAGGAGTGGCCACACCACGTCGGCCAGTTGCCACGCCAGGTCGGGCCAGCCGCGGTCCAGCGCCACCCGGCCGGCGGCGATGAGGTTCGCCCGTTCCCGCTCCAACCAGTCCAACCCGGTGGTGCGGTCGAGCGCGGGCAGCCGCGCGGGCTCGGCGGTGAACCGGTACGGCAGGCGGTCGCGGTGCGGAGTCACGGCCAGGTCCGCGACCCGCGCCGCCGCCAGGTACCACTCGGCGATCCGGCGCAGCGCCGACGCCCGTTCGTCGGCCCCGGCCTGGTCGCGGGCGTGCAGTCGGACGAGGTCGTGGAAGCGGAAGCGGTCTTCGTTGACTTCCTCCAGGAGGCTGCCCTGCACCAGTTCGTCCAGGGCGGCGGGTTCGGCGTCGTCCAGCACGGAGACCGCCACCGCGGGGCCGAAGTCCTGGCCGGGGTGCAGGGACAGCCTCCGGTACAGCGCCGCCGCCGTCGGCCGCAACGCGCGGTAGGACAGGTCGAACGTCGTGCGCACGGACAGGTCCGGCGACACGGACAGCATCTGCAGCCGCTCGCGTTCGTCGCGCAACTCGTCCGCGACGCGCCCGACCGACCACCGCGGCCGTGCGACGAGCCGTGCGGCGGCGACCCGCAGTGCGATGGGCAGTCCCCCGCACAGCACCGCGAGCTGCCGGGCGGGCGCGTCTTCATGGGCTACCCGCGTGCCGCCGACCGCGAGGTCCAGCAGCTTCACGGCGGAGGCGACGCCGAGCGGCCCGACGTCCAGCAGTCGGGCGCCCTCGGCGACCAGACCGGCGAGGCGACTGCGGCTGGTCACCAGCACGGCACTGCGTCGCGAGGCCGGCAACAGCGGGCGCACCTGGGCGACGGAGAAGGCGTTGTCCAGCACCACCAGCAGCCGCCGGTCGGCGGTGAGGGAGCGGTAGAGCGCCGTCTGCTCCACCGGGCCGGCGGGCACCCGCTCCGGCGGCACGCCCAACCCGCGGAGGAACAGCCCCAGCGCCTCCTCCGGCGCGACCGGCTCGTCCCCGCCGAACCCGCCGAGGTCCACGTAGAGCTGCCCGTCCGGGAACCGTTCGAGGTCCCGGTAGGCCCAATGCACCGCGAGCGCGGTTTTGCCGACCCCTCCCGGACCGCAGAGAACGGCCAGCATCCGCGCGGACGCGGCCGACATGGCGTCGAGCGCGGACAATTCGTCGTCGCGATCGGTGAAATGCGCGGGGGCGGCGGGCAACTGCCGCGGCACCGGCGGTCCGGGCGCGTGGTGGAAGTGGACGTCCCCGTGCACGACGCCCGCCTGCACGACTCCGCCGACCACGGATCCGGACAACTCGTTGCGCAACTCGGCTTCCCGGCCACCCTCGGTCGCCATGCGCCCCCTCCCGCGCAGTGCCAAGACGACCGTACGGTGTGCGAGCGCGCACGGAGATCGACTTGAGCGGAACCGCCGGAACGGTCCCCCGGAAGCACCCGCCCTGGGCAACGCCCGCGGAAGATCGACACGGACCGTTCCCGCCAAAAGGCGGCGACCCCGGCACCAAATGTGACCACGCGCACAAAAGAAGGGCACCCCGACAAAGCAAAAGCCGGGCCCGCACAATGCGAACCCGGCTTTCGTGAAGTGCGCCGCCAGGGACTCGAACCCCGAACCCGCTGATTAAGAGTCAGCTGCTCTGCCAGTTGAGCTAGCGGCGCTGGAGGGGCTTGGCCCTTCCGACGGGAGAAACATTAGCACAGCGTCCTACGCGGTTCCCAATCGCCTGGTCAGGGGCGGTGTGCGGGTCCTCAACCAAGGGGAACTTCGCGGGCGTAACGATCCGGCATCTCGGGCAACGGCGTCAACCCTCCAGGCGTCACCTTGTACGGGGACACCTGATGGGGTGTCGTGAGGGGAAGAGAGGCACGGGGATGTCGGTGCGCCGGGGGACGCTGAGAGCGTTGGCGGTGGGGTTGGTCGCTGTGGTCGCGGCCGGGTGTACGGCCAGTGGCGCTACCGAGAGCGGTTCCACCGGGACGAGTGCGAGCACATCCTCCACGCCGCCGCCCAAGCCCGTGGCGTTGAGCACCGGCCCCGCCGACCAGGCCGTCGACGTGGCGCCCGGGCTGCCGGTCGTCGCCACCGCCACCGACGGCAAGATCACCCAGGCCACCCTGACCAACCCCGAGGGCAAGGCCGTCGCCGGACAGGTGTCGCCGGACGGTCTGCAGTGGACGAACTCCGAGCCGCTCGGCTACGGCAAGAGCTACACGCTCTCCGTGACCGGCCAGGGCGCGGACGGCCAGACCGCCACCAAGACCTCGACCTTCACCACCGTCAAGCCGCGCACGCTGACCTTCCTGTCGATCTACCCGCTCGACGGCTGGACCGTCGGCGTCGGCCAGCCGCTGTCGTTCTCCTTCGACGAGCCCATCGCGGACAAGGCCGCCGCCGAGGCGATGATCTCCATCACCACCGAGCCCAAGGTGGACGGCGCGTTCTACTGGTTCGACGAGAAGGTCGTCCACTGGCGCCCGCAGGCCTACTGGGCCCCCGGCACCAAGATCACCGTCAACGCCAAGGTCTACGGCAAGCACCTCGGCAACGGCATCTACGGCGAAGAGGACCGCACGGCCACCGTCACCGTCGGCGACGCCGTGGTCCACGAGGCCGACGGCGGCACGCACCAGGTCGTCACCAAGATCAACGGCCAGGTCGCCCGCACCATGCCGACCTCGATGGGCAACGCGGAGAACGCCACTCCCACGGGCACCTACGTGCTCATGGAGAAGCACGCCGACATCGTCATGGACTCCCGCACCTACGGCCTCTCCCTGGAGGCCGGCGGCTACGTCACGCCGGTGAAGTGGGCGACCCGCATGTCCCACAGCGGCATCTTCTTCCACAGCGCGCCGTGGTCCGTCGGCGACCAGGGGCGGCGCAACGTCAGCCACGGCTGCCTGAACCTGTCGCCGGAGAACGCCAAGTGGGTCTACGACATCTCCAAGCCCGGTGACGTCGTGATCGTCACCAACTCGGGCGGCCCCGCGCTGGAGCCCTCCGACGGCTATGGCGACTGGCAGATCCCGTGGGAGGAGTGGGTCAAGGGCGGGAACCGCTAGTCACAGGTCCTCCACGCGACCCGCCGCCACCTCCAGGCGGCGGGTCGTGCGCACCGCGTCCAGCATCCGCCGGTCGTGCGTGACCAGCAGCAAGGTGCCCTGGTAGGACTCCAGCGCCTGTTCCAGCTGCTCGATCGCGGGCAGGTCCAGGTGGTTGGTCGGCTCGTCGAGCACCAGCAGGTTCACGCCCCGGCCCTGGAGCAGCGCCAGCGCCGCGCGGGTGCGCTCGCCGGGTGACAGCGACGCCGCCGGGCGCAGCACGTGCGCCGCCTTGAGCCCGAACTTGGCCAGCAGCGTGCGGACGTCCGCCGGGGTCAGGTCGGGCACGGCCGCGCCGAACGCGTCCACCAGCGCCTCGTCGCCCAGGAACAGGCCGCGGGCCTGGTCGATCTCGCCCACCACCACACCCGGCCCGAGCGCGGACGAGCCGGTGTCGAGCGGGATCCGGCCGAGCAGGGCCGAGAGCAGCGTGGACTTGCCCGCGCCGTTCGCGCCGGTGATGGCCACCCGGTCCGCCCAGTCGATCTGGAGGTCCACCGGTCCGAGGGTGAACGGCCCGCGGGTCACCGAGGCGCCGCGCAGCACGGCGACGACCGCGCCCGCCCGCGGGGCCGCGGCGATCTCCATCCGCAGCTCCCACTCCTTGCGCGGCTCCTCGACCACGTCCAGGCGTTCGATGAGCCGTTCGGTCTGGCGGGCCTTGGACGCCTGCTTCTCGGTGGCCTCGGTGCGGAACTTGCGGCCGATCTTGTCGTTGTCGCCGGCCTTGCGCCGGGCGTTCTTGACGCCCTTCTCCATCCACGCCCGCTGTGCCCGCGCGCGTTCCTCCAGGGACTGGCGGGTGGCGGCGTACTCCTCGTAGTCCTCGCGGGCGTGCCGGCGGGCGATCTCGCGTTCCTCCAGGTAGGACTCGTAGCCGCCGCCGTAGGAGCGGACCTGTTGCTGCGCCAGGTCCAGCTCGACCACCCGGGTCACCGTGCGGGCCAGGAACTCGCGGTCGTGCGACACCAGCACGGTGCCCGCGCGCAGGCCGGTGACGAACGCCTCCAGCCGGGCCAGGCCGTCCAGGTCCAGGTCGTTGGTGGGCTCGTCGAGCAGGAAGACGTCGTAGCGGCTGAGCAGCAGCGACGCCATGCCCGCGCGGGCCGCCTGGCCGCCGGACAGCGACGTCATGGGCTGGTCGAGGCTCATCGTGAACCCGAGGTCCGCGGCGACCTCCTCGGCCCGCTCGGGCAGGTCCGCGCCGCCCAGCGCGAGCCACCGCTCCAACGCCTCGGAGTACCCGTCGTCCACGCCCTCGGCCAGCGCCGCGGTCGCCCGGTCCAGCTCGGCCTGGGCGGCGGCGACGCCGGTGCGGCGGGCCAGGAAGTCGCCGACGGTCTCACCGGGGCGGCGCTCCGGCTCCTGCGGCAGGTGGCCGACGGTCGCGGTCGTGGGGGAGAGGCGGATCACACCCTCCTCGGCCGGGATGAGGCCCGCGAGCGTGCGCAGGAGGGTGGACTTGCCCGCGCCGTTGGCGCCGACCAGGCCGACGACGTCCCCGGGCGCGACGACCAGGTCCAGGCCGGAGAACAGCACGCGGTCACCGTGTCCCGCGGCGAGGCCTTTCGCGACGAGTGTGGCGCTCACTGCGACTGAACTCCTCGAATGAGAAAAACGCCCCCGGGCCGGGTGGCCGAGGGGCGTTTCGCTTGGGGTGAGTGACGGGACTTGAACCCGCGACACCTGGGATCACAACCCAGTGCTCTGCCAGCTGAGCTACACCCACCAAGACCGGTTGACCCGGCGGCATGAAGCATACAGTGCCCTACCGCCGGGACAGAAATCGACCCCTTTTCCGCCGCCGACCGGGTCGGCGCGGGGCGGGTCAGCCCTGCTCGGGCCGGTCGGTCGCCCGGTCGGCGGCCAGCAGTTCCGCGGCCACCGCCTGGGCCTGTTCGGTCGACGGGCCCGGCTGCGGCACGAAGGCCGTGCGCCGGTAGTAGGCCAGTTCCCGGATGGACTCGCGGATGTCGGCCAGCGCCCGGTGCGCCAGGCCCTTCTCCGGCTGCGCGTAGTAGATGCGCGGGTACCAGCGCCGGGCCAGCTCCTTGATCGACGACACGTCGACCATCCGGTAGTGCAGGTGGGCGTCCAGCTCGGGCATGTCCCGCGCGATGAAGCCGCGGTCGGTCGCGATCGAGTTGCCCGCCAGCGGGGCGGTGCGCGGGTCCGGGACCCACTGCTTGATGTAGGCCAGCACCTGGGCCTCGGCGTCGGCCAGGGTCACCGTGGAGCGGCGGACCTCCTCGGTGAGGCCCGACTTCGCGTGCATCGCCATCACGACTTCCGGCATGGAGTCCAGCGCCGTGTCGTCGGCGTGGATCACCACGTCGACCCCCTCGCCGAGCACGTTCAGCTCCGCGTCGGTCACCAGCGCCGCGATCTCGATGAGGGCGTCCTTGCCCAGGTCGAGCCCGGTCATCTCGCAGTCGATCCACACCAAGCGATCCATCACCCGCGCGAGCCTAGTCGTCGGATCGTCGGACACCGCGGTCGCTTCGAGTGGCGGGACCTACCAATCTCATTACGCTCGCTGCAATGACGGCTCAGACCGACATCGCCGCGGGGTACGCGTCGGAGGGCGCGGCCCTCGAACTCGGGGCCGTGCTGGTCGACGGCACGGTCGATCCCGCCGCCCGCGTCCGCGTCCCGCTGGCCACGCTGAACCGGCACGGCCTCGTCGCGGGCGCCACCGGCACCGGCAAGACCAAGACGCTGCAACTGGTCGCGGAGCAGCTGTCGGCGGCGGGCGTGCCGGTGGTCATGGCGGACGTGAAGGGCGATCTGTCGGGGCTGTCGCAGCCGGGCGCGGCGAACGATCGGGTCACCGCCCGCGCCGCCGACACCGGGGACGACTGGCGGCCCGCCGCGTTCCCCGTGCAGTTCCTGTCGCTGGGCACCGGCGGGTCGGGCGTGCCGGTGCGGGCGACGATCACCAGCTTCGGGCCGATCCTGCTGGCCAAGGTCCTGGGCCTGAACGACACCCAGGAGTCCACGCTGGGCCTGATCTTCCACTGGGCCGACCAGCGCGGCCTGCCCCTGCTGGACACCAAGGACCTCCGGTCGGTCATCACGCACCTGACCTCCGAGGAGGGCAAGGCGGACCTCAAGGGCCTGGGCGGGGTGTCGTCGGCGACGGCGGGCGTGATCCTGCGGTCGCTGGTGAACCTGGAGGCGCAGGGCGGCGACACGTTCTTCGGCGAGCCGGAGCTGGACCCGCGCGACCTGATGCGGGTGACCGACGGCCACGGCGTGGTGTCGTTGCTGGAGCTGGCGGAGTTGCAGTCGAAACCCGCGTTGTTCTCCACGTTCCTCATGTGGTTGCTGGCAGAGCTGTTCCAGGAGCTGCCCGAGGAGGGCGACCTGGACAAGCCGAAGCTCGTGTTCTTCTTCGACGAGGCGCACTTGCTGTTCGCGGACGCGTCGAAGGCGTTCCTGGAGCAGATCACGCAGACGGTGAAGCTGATCCGGTCCAAGGGCGTCGGCGTGTTCTTCTGCACGCAGTTGCCCACGGACGTGCCGAACTCCGTGCTGTCCCAACTGGGTGCGCGGGTGCAGCACGCCTTGCGCGCGTTCACGCCGGAGGACCAGGCGGCGCTGGCGAAGACGGTCAAGACCTACCCGACTTCGCCGCACTACGACCTGGAGAAGGCGTTGACGTCGCTGGGGATCGGCGAGGCGGTGGTGACCGTGCTCAGCGAGAAGGGCGCGCCGACCCCGGTCGCGTGGACCCGCCTGCGCGCGCCCCGGTCCTTGATGGACACCATCGGCGCGGACGCGATCAAGCAGGCGGCGGCCGCGTCGGAGCTGAACGGGAAGTACGCCGGGACGATCGACCGCGAGTCGGCCTACGAGAAGCTCGCGGCCAAGGTCGCGCCGCCCGCCGAAGCCCCACCGCCACAGCAAGAGCCGGAACGCGCCGAGGAGCCCAGCGTGGTGGAGAAGGTGCTCGGCAACTCGGCGGTCAAGTCGTTCCTGCGGTCCGCGGCGAGCGCGTTGGGCCGTGAGATCACGCGGGGCATCTTCGGCACGGCCCGCAAGCGCCGCTGAGGCTCAGGCCGGTTGCGGCGTGAGGGTCACCGGGGCCTTGCGGCGGACCTTCATGGACAGGAACGCCGCGCCGATGCTCAGCGCGCCGGCGGCGTACCAGGCCATGTCGTAGTTGCCGAAGTGGTCCCGGGTGAGGCCCGCCGCCGTGGCCGCGATGGCCGCTCCCAGTTGGTGTGAGGCGAAGATCCAGCCGAACACCACCGGGGCGGACTGGCCGAACACCTCCCGGCACAGCGCCACGGTCGGTGGCACGGTCGCGACCCAGTCCAGGCCGTAGAAGATGATGAACACCAGCATGCTCGGGTGCACGGACTCGTGGAACAGTTGCGGCAGCACGAGCAGCGACAGTCCGCGCAGCACGTAGTACGCGGCCAGCAGGATGCGGGAGTCGACGCGGTCGGTGAGCCAGCCGGACAGGATCGTGCCGGCGATGTCGAAGACGCCGACCAGCGCGAGCAGCCCGGCCGCCGTGGTGGTGGGCATGCCGTGGTCGTGCGCGGCGGGGATGAAGTGGGTGCCGACCAGGCCGTTGGTGGTCGCGCCGCAGATCGCGAACCCGCCCGCCAGGAACCAGAACGGGCCGGTGCGCGCCGCCGAGGTCAACGCGCCGATGGCCCGGCGGGCCGCGCCGGAGGTCTTCTCCGGCCGGGGCACCACCTCGGTGCCGCCGTACAGCGGAACGCCCAGGTCGGCCGGGTACTCGCGGAGCAGGAACCACACCAGCGGCACCACGGCCAGCGCCGCCGCCGACACCATGATCGACGCCGACCGCCAGCCCGACGACGCCGACAGGTGCGCCACCGCGGGCAGGAACACCAGCTGACCGGTCGCGCCGCCGGCGGTGAGCACGCCGGTCACCAGGCCGCGGTGCTTGATGAACCACCGGCCGGTGATGGTCGCGACGAACGCCAGCGCCATCGACCCCGTGCCCAGGCCGACCAGCACCCCCCAGAACAGCACCAACTGCCACGCGCTGGTCATGAACACCGTCAGCCCGCTGCCGATGGCCACCATGACCAGCGCGAACGCCACCACGCGCCGCACGCCGAAGCGTTCCATCAACGCGGCGGCGAACGGCGCGGTCACGCCGAACAGCACGAGGTTCACCGACACGGCGAACCCGATCAGCCCCGTGGACCAGCCGAACTCCTGCTGGAGCGGTTCGATCAGCGCACCCGGGGTCGCGCGGAACGCGGCCGCCCCCACGAGTGCCACGAACGACACCCCGGCGACCACCCAGGCCCAGTTTTGCTTCCTCCCAGTCACGCCGACAGCTTCCATGATCGGGGAGGTCGGCGGAAGTGGCCGGGCAGCCATTGTGTGAAAGAATCCGGCCATGGACCGCCACGAGGTCGCCGTGCTCGCGCTGGACGAGGTCGTGGGCTTCGACCTTGGTACACCGCCGCAGGTCTTCAACGCGGCCAGAGATGACGAAGACCGGCACTTCTACCGCGTGCGCATCTGCACGCCGGGCGGTCGGCCCGTGCGCAGCTCGGCCGGGTTCACCGTCACCCCGGACCACGGCCTGGAGCTGCTGGCCGAAGTGGACACGGTGGTCGTCTCGGGCGTCCACTCCGGTTCGGAGGTGCTGGACGGCGTGGTGGACCCGGGGGTCTGCGCGGCGCTCAGGGCCGCCGCGGCGCGCGGGACCAGGGTGATGTCGACGTGCACCGGGGCGTTCGTGCTGGCCGCCGCCGGCCTCCTGGACGGCCGCCGGGCGACCACCCATTGGATGCACGCCGAGCGCTTCCGGTCCCTGTTCCCGCGGGTGGACCTGGACCCGGAAGTGCTGTTCGTGGACGAGGGCGACGTGCTGACCTCCGCCGGCGTCGGTTCGGCGGTGGACCTGTGCCTGCACGTGGTGCGCAACGACCACGGCAGCGAGATCGCGAACCTGGCCGCGCGGCGGTGCGTGGTGCCGCCGTGGCGACCGGGCGGTCAGTCGCAGTTCATCGTGCGGCCGGTGCCGGACGTGGCCGACACGTCCACCGCCCCGGCGCGGGCGTGGGCGCTGGAGCACCTGGCCGACCCGCTGGAGCTGCGGGTGCTGGCGGAGCGCGCGCGGATGAGCGTGCGCACGTTCACCCGCCGGTTCCGCGAGGAGACCGGGGTGTCGCCGGGGAAGTGGATCACCGAGCGGCGCGTCGAACTGGCCCGCCACCTCCTGGAGACCACGGACCTGAGCGTGGACCAGGTGGCCCGGCACTCGGGGTTCGGCACCGGCGCGGCCCTGCGCCAGCAGATGAGCGCCCAGCTCGGGGTGTCCCCGAGCGCCTACCGCACGACCTTCCGCTCCGCCTGACCGGTCCGGTCGAGGAACGGGCGCAGGAGTTCGGGCACCGCTTCGTCCGCCAGGGCCAGGCCGTCCGCCTCCGCCACGTCCACCACGTGGTACGCGCCGTCGCCGGCCGCCGTGGTCGCGGAGATCGTCACCAGGCCCGAGCGGCGCTGGAAGAACGAGCGGGAGACGCGCCAGCCGATGATGCCGGTGCGTTGCAGGGCCACGGTCTCCCGGATCAGCGAGCCCTGCCGGGCCACCAGGTGGCGGTCGGTCAGGGCGTGGCCGAGGGAGCGGTAGCGGTCCCAGCCCAGGAGGGCGGCGACCGGCAGCAGGGCCACGGGCAGCCACGCCCACGGCGGCGCGAGGTACGCCAGGACCGCCGCGATGACGAGCAGCGGCGCCAGCGCTCGGACCAGTCGGCGGCGCAGGGCGGCTCCCGGGTGGCGGCGCAGGGTGGCCCGGGTCGGCGAGGTCGGTTGGTCGAGGACCAGGGCCGAGACGCGGTGGGCCTCGGTGACGGGGGCCGGCGGGAGGAGCAGGTTGCTCTCGCCCTTGCGGCCCAGGCCGGTGGTCACGGTCTTCGCGTGCGCGCCCTTGCCGGCGCGCAGCAGCAACGGTTCCTCGATCTCGACGCCGCGAAGTCGTTGCTCGGCCACGGAGACCGACCTCGTGGTGAGCAGACCCCGTTGCACGCGAACGGTGTCGTCGGGTTCGCGGGTCAGGCGGTAGCCCCAGAACTGGACCACGTAGACCAGCACCGAACCCAGGCCGGCGATCACCAGGACCGCGCCGGTGAACACCGACACCGTCAGCCAGACCGGCTGTCGGACCACCCAGTGCGCCAGGTCGGTCATCGGGCCGAGCACCTCGACGTCCAGTTCGCGCGCGTAGTTCATGACCAGGCCGAACAACGCGCCCACCGCGACCAGGCCGGAGAGCGTGAGCGGGGCGTAGCGCAGCCAGCGGGTGTCCCAAGTGGACAGGACCGCGCCTTCGGCCGGCTCGGCGGGTTCCGGGGTCTCCGGGGTGGCGGTGCGGGTGAGCAGGAGGACGCGCAGGCGTTCGGCCTCGGCCGAGGACACGGCGTCCAGGGTCAGGCCGTCCTCGCCGGGCTGGTCGCGCTGGCCGGTGCCGACGCGGATCGCGGACAGGCCGAACAGGCGGTGGCCGAGCTTGGCGGTCAGGTCGACGGTGCGGATCCGGTCGCGGGGGACGGCCAGGCGCTTGCGCACGAACAGACCGGTGTGCAGCTCGACCTGGTCGGCGGTGATGCGGTAGCGGGTGGTGACCCACCTGAGCAGGCCGAACAGCACGATGGCGGCGATCACGCCGACGCTGGCCAGCACGCGCCACGTCTCGCCGCGGCCGAGCAGGAGCAGGCCGAGGAAGACGGGGACCAGGTTGACGATCTCGTTGAGCGGGCGGACGACGAGCATCCGCACGTCCAGCCGGTGCCAGTCCACCACGGGGGCGGCGTACTCGGGCGCGGCGGGGAGGTCGGCGAACGCGGGCGCGGCGGCCGGCGGGGTGGCTGCGGGTGGTGTGGCTGCGGGCGGGGTGGTCGCGTGCGGGGGAGCGGCCGGTGGGGTGGCGGTGGGTGAGCTGTCCGCCGGGGTGGGGTCGTCCGGGGTCATGTCGCGTCGCCCGGGGTGGCCTGGGTGGTGGTGGTCAGCTCGTCGGCCAGGCGGACGGCCTCGGCGTGGTCCAGGCCCTCGATGTGCACCGGGCCGGCGGCCGACGCCGTGGTCACCGTCACCGTCGACAGGCCCAGGAGCTGCTGCAACGGCCCGCGCTTGGTGTCCACGGTCTGGATGCGCGACACCGGCGCGATCCGCCACTCCTGGTTGAGCCAGCCCGCCAGCGTGTAGACCGCGTCCGGCGTGGCCTCCCAGCGGTGCACCCGGTACCGCCAGCGCGGCATGACCAGGGTGTGCGCGGTGCCCACGACCAGCGTGGCGACCAGCGCCGCGACCTGCCACGACGTGTCGCCGAAGACCAGTGCCACGAGCTGGGGCACCACCAGCACGGTCCAGCCGATCACGGCGTGCAACGTCCAGAGGGTGATCGACTTGCGGCTCACCCGGTGCCGCGGCGCGCGCAGGCGCGGCTGATCGGTGCTCACAGGAGTCCACTGTGCCCGAAGGCCGGGCCCGCGTGGTCGCGGACCCGGCCCCCGGCGGTCGTGCGTCGCGCCTTACGGCTGGACGTACGGCGGCGTGAAGATCTCCGTGGCCGTGCTCTCGCCCTGCACTTCCGCGCTCGCGGGAGCGGCGAGGACCGCTCCGAGGCCCGCGCACAGGGCGGCCACGGCGAGGATTCTGCGGATCGTGTTCACAACCATCGTCTAGCTCCGTTCGATCGGTAGCGGCCTGGACTGGAGGGGTGTTGGCCGTACGGCCGGCGCGGCGGGGCCGGTTCCGCCTGATCGACCGGCCGCACCCGCACGGCCGGTGGGCACCCGGTGTCGCGGCGCGCGGGTGCGGTCCGCGGGGCCCCACTGCCCACCGACCACCCGCATCGCACTACCGCCGCTTCGCCAGGGGACGCAGGGAGAAGCGTCCAAGCGGAGCATGGCACACAGGTGTCGTGCGGCTCATCACCCAGTTCTGTCGCAGCGGCATAGGCAAATCCCCCAAGCGCGGTGGTGCTCTCGTCGTGAACATCCCACCATTGGCCGCACGGATCGGCCATCCCGGTCACGACGGAGTCGGGATGTGTTCTCAGCCACTGGGCCCGTCGCCGAGGTCCACCCACCACACCGCGGCCCCGGCGCGGTCCCGCACGCCGATCGTCCGGTAGATCCGTTGCAGGTGGTTCTGCACGGTCTTCGGGGAAAGCCCCAGGTCGGCGGCGATGGCCGCGGTGCTCTCCCCGGACGCGACCCGGCGGAGCACCTCGATGCCCCGTTTGGTCAGGCCGGCGGCCAACGCTCGGGCGATGCGCCGGCTGACCTGTTCGGCGGTGGACGTGGCGCGCAGCGGCTCCCGCCGGTCCGGCGGACGGGCGACGGTGGCCTCGCGGCGCGGTTCGAACCGCTGGTGCGCCAACTGCTCCACCAAGCGCGCGGACAGGTCGTGCTCGCGCATCCGCAACAGGTCGCGGCCCTCCTGGAGTTCCCACAGCCGGTACTGCTCCAGCTGGGCGCGGGCGTGCCGCAGGGCCGCGTCCAGGCGTCCGGTGCGTTCGTGGGCGGCGCTGAGCGCCCCGTGCGCCCGCACCGCCACCTCCCGGGCCAGGCACCCCATCGCCAGTTCGGCGGCGTGGGCCAGCAGCCGCACCTCGTCGGCGGGCCGGCCGCGCGCCCCGTTGACCCGGGCCCGCGCCATGAGCAGTTCGGCCTTGAGGACGGGCCGGTCGTGGCCCGCGAGGAGCTGGTCGGCGCGGCGGCACGAGCGCAGCGCGCGGTCGACGTCGCCGAGGTCGAGGCGGACGTGGGCGAGCAGCAGGTTGACCCGGGCCATCCGGATCGGGTCGTCCAGCTGCTTCCACTTCTCGCGGACCTGCGCGCACAGGGCCTCGGCGCGGCGCAGCTTGCGCAGGCACGGTTCGCCGTCCGAGCTGCACCGGGTGGCGTCGGAGCGGGTCATGCAGTGCTCGTGGTACTGCGTGCGCATGAGGTTGGCCTGCTCGAACAGGATCGAGCCGACCAGCTCGTGGTCGCCGGTCATCTCGGCCAGGCCCAAGGCGCGCGACAGCGAGTGCAGGGACCGCTCGCGGGAGTCCAGGCGCAGCTCGACCACGGCCTGGGCGTAGCTGCACCAGGCCTGGAGCTGGGTGTGGCGGTTGGCGGAGGCGATCTGGCGGACGCGGTCGATGGTGTCCAGCGCGCCGGGCAGCAGGCCGCGCTTGCCCAGCGCGACGGACTGGGTGAGCACGGCGAACGCGACGCCTTCCGCGTCGTCGAGCCAGGAGAAGGCGGCGACGGCCTTCTCGGCGGCTTCGAGGGCGTCGCCCGGCCGGCCCTCGTCCAACGCGCGGCGGGCTTCCCGCAGGTTGGCCAGCGCCCCGGCGCGCGGGTCCGCCGGACGTGGCCGCCTGGGCGCGACCGCGTGGCCGGGTGCGGTTTCGGGGCCGGGTGCGGCCTCGCGGTCGGGTGCCGGCTCGCGGTCGGAGGTGACTACGTGGTCGGAGGTGACTACGTGGTCGGGTGTGACCTCGCGGTCGGAGGTGACCCCGTGGTCGGGTGTGACCTCGCGGTCGGGTGTGGTCTCGTGCGTCGGGTCGGTGCGTGGCACGGGAATCATCGGGTTCGCCCCCCGACGCCGAAGGATACTCACCGCAGTTCGCGCTTGAGCACCTTCCCGGTGGCGTTGCGCGGCAAGGCGTCGAGGAAGACCACCTCGCGCGGCACGGAGAACTTCGCCAGGTTCTCCCGCACGTGCTCGCGCACGGCCTCCGCGTCCAGCGCGCCGGGTTCGTCGCACACCACGTACGCGGCCAACCGCTGGCCGAACCGGTCGTCCGGCACTCCCACCACGGCCACCTCGCGCACGCCCTTGAGGTCGGCGAGCAGGTCTTCCACCTCGCGCGGGTACACGTTCTCGCCACCGGAGACGATCATCTCGTCGTCCCGGCCGGCCACGAACAGCAGGCCCTCGGCGTTGCGGTAGCCGACGTCGCCGGTGGACATCAGGCCGTCGCGGACCTCCTTGCCGCCGCCGTTGGTGTAGCCGTCGAACAGCATGTCGTTGGTGACGAAGATCCGGCCGGTCGCGCCCGGCGGCACGGGCCGGCCGTCGTCGTCCAGGACCTCGACGCGGGTGCCGTGCGGCGGCAGGCCGGCGGTGTCGGGGTGGCGGGCCAGCTCGTCCGGCCTGGCGATGCTGACCCACGACACCTCGGTCGAGCCGTACAGGTTGTAGAGGACGGGCCCGAGTTCCTCCAGGCACCGCTTGGCGACCGGCGGCGGCAGCGCCGAGCCGCTGGACGCCACCACGCGCAGGTGGGGCAGGTGCGCGCGGTGGTCGACTTCGAGGATGCGTTGCAGCATCACGGGGACCACGAACAGCGCGTCGGCGCGGTGGGTGCGGGCGTCGTCCAGGGTGCCGGCCGGGTCGAACTTGCGGCGCAGCACGAAGGTCACGCCCAGCACCAGGCCGATCTGGAACGCGGCCAGGCCCCAGGTGTGGAACAGCGGGGCGGGCACGGCGAACCGGTCGCCCGCCTTGAGCGGGATGCGCGAGAGCAGCGCGGCGGCGGGCGTGAGGCTGGCCGGTTCGGGTCGCTTCGCGCCCTTCGGCGCGCCGGTGGTGCCCGAGGTCAGCACGATCATCCGGCCGCGCGGTGGCCGCTTGGGCAGCGTGGTGGCGGGGGAGCCGGCGATGAGCTCTTCCAGCGTGCGGCTCTTGGTGGGGCTGTCCACCCACGCGATGACGCGGCGGACCTTGCGCGGCGCGTTGGCCAGCAGGTCGCGGAACTCGGTGTCCGCCACGACCACGGACACGTCCTGCTCGCGCAGCACGGTCGCGATCTGGCCGGCGCTGAGCCCGGTGTTGAGCAGCACGGTGTCCGCGCCGAGCTTCACGCACGCGGTGGTCGTCTCGACGAACCCCCGGTGGTTGCGGCACAGCACGGCGACCTTGCTGCCGGCGGTGACGCCGAGGTCGCGCAGGCCGTGCGCGAGACGAGTGGTCCGCTCGTCGACTTCCTTGTACGACAACGAACCGAGGTCGTCGACGATGGCGGGCCGGTCGGGGTGGCGGGCCGCGCCGATGGCGAACCCGGACGCGATGGTGATGTCCCACTGGAGGTAGGCGTCGAGGACCTTCAGCAGTTTCAGGGGGTTCATCGGGCGCACGACCCCGGCCTTGACCAGGACGAGCAGCGCGCGCGCCGCGGACGCGACCCGGTTCACCGCAGGGCCCGCAGGGTCAGGCGCGTCACGCCGGCGGCCACGGCGGCCAGCGGTGACGTGGGTTCGCTTCGTTCCGGCATCGCGCGGTATCCCAGGTGCACCAAGGACCTCATCGTCTTCGGGGCGAACTTCCGGGCCATCTCGACCAGGACGCCCAGGGGCAGGTTCACTTCCTCGGGGCGGCGTTCGAGCGCGCGCACCACCCACTGCGCGGCGCGTTCCGGGCTGGCGGCGGGGAACGCGTCGTAGACCTTGGAGGGGCCGATCATCGGCGTGCGGACCAGCGGCATGCGCACCGACGTGAAGGTGACGCCGTCCGCGACGGTCTCGCTCGCCGCGACCCGGCTGAACGCGTCGAGCGCGGACTTCGAGGCCAGGTAGGCGGAGAAGCGCGGGGTGCCGATCTGCACGCCCATGCTGGAGATGTTCACGACGTGCCCGAACCGGCGTTCCCGCATGTGCGGGAGCAGGCCGAGGATCAGCCGCAGCGGGGCGAAGTAGTTCAACGCCATCGTGCGCTCGTAGTCGTGCAGGCGGTCCACGCTGAGGTGCACGGACCGGCGGATCGAGCGGCCCGCGTTGTTGACCAGCATGTCGATGCCGTCGTGGTCGGCGAGCACCCGTTTGAGGAGGGCCTCGACGGCTTCGGCGTCGGTGAGGTCGCACGGGTAGGTGTGCGCCCGGCCGTCGTCCTGGCGGATCTCCTCGGCGACCTGGTCGAGTTCTTCGGCCCGGCGGGCGACCAGGAGGACGGTGGCGCCCTTCTTGGCGACGGCCAGCGCCGTGGCCCGGCCGATGCCCGAGGACGCGCCGGTGATCAGGACGGTGCGACCGGCGAGACCGTGCCGGCGGGCCGCGCGCAGCGGGTCCAGGTGCTCGCGCCAGTAGCGCCAGAGGGTGTCGGCGTAGGTGTGGAACGGCGGCGGTTCGAGGCCCGTGGTGGTGCGGGTGATCGTGGAGTCGAACGTGGCGTTGAGGGCCAGGTTCGGCAGGACCTGCGGCGGGATGCCCAATTCGGTGAGGGTGCCGGTGACGATCGCGCTGGTCGGGGTGGCCGGGAGGGGGAGCGTCGGCCAGGCGGCGCGGACGACGGGGGCGCCGGCGGGTTTCGCGAGGGCGTTGTAGACGTCGGTGAGGGAGGTGTTGTCGGCGGTGAGGTGGAACGTGCTGCGGTCGGGGACGTCGGCGTGGATGAGGCGGTCGAGCGCCTCGACGACGTAGTCGACCGGGACGATGTTCGTCGCGCCGAGGTGCGGGGCCACGAGCGGGAGCCGGGCCGGGAGGTGGGCGAGCGCGGCGATCAGCGGGAAGAAGTAGTAGGGCCCGTCGACCTTGTCGATCTCGCCCGTGGTCGAGTCGCCGACGACGGCGGCGGGGCGGTAGACGCGCCAGCGGGCGTCGGTGGCGGCGCGGACCAGCTTCTCGGCCTCGAACTTGGTCCGGTGGTAGGGGGAGGGGTGCTGCTGGCCGAGGTCGAAGTCGTCCTCGTGGAAGGCGCCCCGGTAGTCGCCCGCGACCGCGATGGAGGAGACGTGGTGCAGGACGCTCCCGTGGGCGCGGGCGTGGTCGAGGACGTTGCGGGTGCCGACGACGTTGGTGAGGTGCTGCTCGTCGTCGGGGGCGGTGAGGTCGTAGATCGCGCCGAGGTGGACCACGTGGTCGGCGGCGGGCGTGTCGGGGTCGAACGGGTCGCGCAGGTCGCCCGGGACGACGGTGAGCTTGTCGTGCTTCGCGACCCGGTCCGCCGAGCGCGGCCGGACCAGCACGTACACGTGCTCGCAGTCGGGCCGAGCCAGAAGCCTCCCGACCAGGCGGCGGCCGATGAAGCCCGTCGCGCCGGTGACGAAGTAGGTGCTCACGGCTCGATAGTGGCACTACCTACCCGCGAGTAGGAAGAGTGTTCGCCGAATTCGTCGGTGGCGGGTGGGACAATGGTCAACGGGGGCCGCGGGCCGGCCCTGAGGGCGGCTCAGGCTCGCTGACCTGCGGTTTCGCGGGTTGCGGGTGGGTGGTCGGCGGCGTGGGGAGCGGTGCCGGCTGCCGTGTGGTGAGCATGCCGGGACAACTCCGCGCGCGGGCTGCCGGCGGCCGGTTGGTGCCGGCCGGTGTGTCAGCCGGCCGGTTGGCGCCGGCCGGTGTGTCAGCCGGCCGGTTGGCGCCGGCCGAACGCGAACTGGTTGACGGCAGCCGAGACCGACCGCCGGTCGAGGTCAGTCCGCCGGGCCGGACGCGTTGACCACCGCGTCGCGCAGTGCCGCGCGCAAGCGGCCGACCTCCAGCGGGGTCAGCACGGCGGCCTCGCCCGGCGGCACGGTCACCACCACGTGCCCCTGGCTGACGAAGACGGTCATGTCACGGCGACGGGATGCGATGTCGCGACAGGAGATCTGCCACTCCTTGCCTGTACCCACGGCCCCCATACCTCCCACTTCTCGACACGGGTGCTCGGACCAATCCGGGTGCGCCCGGGTGAGGGACGCACGGGGGTTGGTGCCATGACGGGAAAAATCCCGACGGGCGACCGTGCCGAGCTGTCGATAGCGTCGCATGTGGTCATCGCTCCAGTCACCTGGGAGGGTGAAAAATGGCTGAACCGCAACGGATCGTGATAATCGGGTCGGGCCTGGCCGGCGCCTCGACGGCCGGTGCGTTGCGGGAACGGGGGTACGACGGCGCGGTCGTGGTGTTCGGCCGGGAGCGGCACCAGCCCTACGAGCTGCCTGCCCTGTCCAAGGATGTGCTGGTCGGGAACGCCGAATGGCCCAATCGGGTGCACGAACCCGACTTCTACGAGACGCACGGCGTCGAACTCCGGTTGGGGGTCGAGGTCACCGAGGTCCGCGTTGGCGAACGGGTGATCGTGGACTCCGAAGGAGCAACGCATTCGTACGATCGGCTGGTGTTGGCCACCGGCTCGGTGCCGCGCCGGTTGCCCGTTCCGGGCGGAGACCTCCCAGGTTTGCGGGTGCTGAGGACGGTCGAGGACTCGCTGGCGCTGCGCGAGCGGTTGGCGCCGGGGGCGCGGGTCGTGGTGGTGGGCGCCGGCTGGATCGGGTGCGAGGTCGCCGCGGCCGCCCGCGTGCGCGGGGCCGAGGTGACGGTCGTGGACCCCCTCGACCTGCCGCTGCGGCGGGTGTTGGGACCGGTGGTGGGAGAGGTGTTCCGGAACCTGCACGCCGAGCACGGGGTCGCGTGGCGGCTGGGCGTCGGGGTGGACGGGTTCCTGCCGAACGGCGTGCGCCTCGCGGACGGGTCCGTGGTGGAGGGTGACGTGGTGGTCGTGGGCGTCGGTGCGCGGCCGTCGTTGGAGTTGGCGGAGAAGGCCGGACTGGCGCTGGCCGAGGGCGGCGTGGCGGTGGACGCGGCCCTGCGGACCTCGGTGCCGGAGGTGTGCGCGGTGGGCGACATCGCGGCGCACGACCACCCGCGGTACGGCCGGCGCGTGCGGGTCGAGCACTGGGCGAACGCGAAGGACCAGGGCGCGCATGTCGCGGGGACGCTGCTGGGGCGCGGCGAACCGTACGTCGCGGCACCGTACTTCTTCTCCGACCAGTACGACCTCGGGATGGAGTACCGGGGGTTGGCGGACGCGGAGAAGGACCAGTTGGTGGTGCGGGGGTCGTTGGAGGGGCGGGACTTCACGGCGTTCTGGGTGCGGGACGGGCGGTTGCGGGCGGCCATGAACGTCAACCAGTGGGACGACGGCGTTGCTTTGCAGGCTCTGGTGGATTCTCAGGCTGCTGTTTCTCCTGATCAGCTCCGGTCTTCCAGTCTTTCGGATCTGGTTTGAGCTGGACGGGCTTCACGCTCGCAAGATCAAAAGCTAAAAAGATCAAAAGCTCAAAAGCGGCTGGGGAGGCCTCCAGTGGGGGGAAGGGCCTGCGTGTTCCCCACCGCATGACCTGGCGGAGCCAACCACAGATTTCCCGGGTGCCGCTAAATTTTTTGCTCGTTCCTCGCAAAAAATTCGGCTGCACCCGGGAAATCTGTGGTAGCCCTTCGGGCAGGTCATACGGTGGGGAACACGAAGACCCCCTGTGGCTGGTAGCTCAGCCGCCGCTGCGCGGCGGGGGTGCCTTGGGCGTTGTTAGAGGCAGGAGCCGGTGTTTGGGTGGGTGTTTGCGGCGATCACGCGGTTCAGGAGGGTGCGCAGGGTTTGGTGTTCTTGTGGGGTCAGGGTGGCGGTGAAGGTGTTTTCCGCCGTGGTGTGTAGGGCTTGTACTTCGTTCTGGACTTCGCGGCCCTTTTTGGTGATCGTCGGGAAGCGGACTCGGCGGTCGGTCGGGTCTGGTTCTCGGATGATCAGGCCCGCGCGTTCCAGGCGGTCCAGTTCGGCGGTGAGGGTGGTTTTGTCCAGGCCCAGGGCCGTGCCCAGCGCTAGTTGGGTGCGGCGTGGGGTTTCGGTGGTCAGGGCGGTCAGGACCAGTTGGCCGCGGGGGGTGATGCCGTGGACCGAGGAGGCCTCCTGGGCTGCCGCTCCCAGCTTCTGCGCCGCTCGGTGCAGGAGGAAGTTCAGGTCTGCCTGGTTGCCCGGGTCCAAGGGCTCCATGCAACCGATGATACGTCTACGGTGGTTACTTCCCAAGGAAGACGTCTCGCCTCGGAAGGTCTCGGTCGCCCGATGGTGTACCGGCCGCTCGCTGTCACACTGTGCGCGGAGTGCGGGAGGTGGGGATGGGCGAGTCGATCGCCGCGGTGGTGGTGCGGGCCGCGGAGCTCACCGCACGGGGGTTGCCGCGCAAGGCCATCGACCTGTTGCGGCCCGCGTTGGTCGCTCACCCGCGGCACGCCGAGGCCTGGTGCCGGTTGGCCGCGGCGCACCTCGACGTGGGCGAGCCCGATCCGGCGCTGGACGCGGCCAAGCGCGCACTCGTGTTGGACGGTGACCACGCCTGGGCCCAGCGGTTGGCCGCTCTCGCGTTGAGCGAGTTGGGGCGGCACGCGGAGGCGGCGGTGGCGGCTCGGGAGTGCGTGCGGCGCAAGCCCGGGGACTGGCGGTGCCGGGTCGTGCTCGCCGAGGTGTTGGCGGCGGCCCCCGAGACGCGGGTGGAAGCGGTCGAGGTGGCTCGGGAGGCCGCTCGTCTCGCGCCGACCGAGGCGCGGGCGTTCCAGGTGCTCGGGGACGCGGCGTTGCGGGTGCGGGACTGGGGCACGGCCGAGTGGGCTTACCGGTCCGCTTTGGCGCTGGACCCGGCGGACGAGGACGTGCACGCGAACCTGGCCACCGTGCGGCGCAAGCGCGGTGCGTCGGGGCGGCCGTCGGGGGACGCGTTGAGCCGCGCCTATGAGCTGGTGTGGCCGGCGTTCTCGCGGGTGGCCGCGATGCTGGTGGCGGGTGGGTTGTTGTTGCTGCTCGCGGGCATGCCGAAGCCGACGCCGTGGCTCGGGTGGTGCTCCGGGGCGCTGGTGCTGGCGGTGTGCGTGGTGGTGGGACGGGTGGCGCTGCGGCGGGCCGTGTGGGCATTGCCGCGGTACCGGCCGAAGGTCGCCGTGGTGGCGGCGCTGTTCGGGCTCTCGACGCTGGTGCTCGCCGGGTGGACGGTCGCCCTGTTCCTCGGCGCGACGACCATGCAGCCGCTGGTCGTCGCGTGGCTGTGCGCGCTGGTCGGCGGATCCGTCGTCGTGCTCGGCGGCGGTCGGTAGCCTGGGGGTCGTGACGAGGTTGCTGACGGTCCTGGCGCTGATCGCCGGGTTCGTCGTCGCCGCGCCCGTCGCGCTCGACCGCGGGGATGTCGCGGCCTTCGCCGCCGCGGTGGACGCTGCGCACCTCCCGGGCACGGCCACCACGCGGGCGACGATCCACCCCGTCCAGCAGGGGCACCACGGCCAGCCGCTCGACGGCGTCCAGCCGCCCGTTCACGTCGCACCGCAGCCCCGGCGGTTCGCCGATGTCGTCGAGCCCACCCGTGGTGATCCCGAGCGGGCGGGCAGCAGTCCGCTTGGTGATCGTGCGCCGCCGTTGACCTCCGGTTCCTGAGTCCCCGTACCCCTTCCTGACCGCCGGAGGTCATCCCGTCATGCCGCGCTCCAGCGCGCGGCGAGAGCTGCTCGTCCGAGGGCTGTTGTCCCTCGGCGTCCTCGCCGCGTCCACGTTCGTCCTGCTCACCAGCCAGCCGCGCCTTGGTCTCGACCTGCGCGGCGGCACACAGATCGTTCTCGAAACACCGTCCGAGGCCACGTCCGACAACACCGACCGCGCGATGGAGGTGCTGCGCCGGCGGGTGGACGAGTTGGGGGTGGCCGAGCCCGTGTTGGCGCGGTCGGGTGATCACCGCATCGTCGTGGAACTGCCCGGGGTCCAAGACCCGGCGGAGGCCGTCGAGGTGCTCGGTCGCACCGCGCAGCTGGCTGTGCAGCCGGTCACTGGACCGGGTGAAATTGCGACGCCCGATGGGGATTCCGTCGGGCTGGGACCGGTCGTGCTGACCGGTGAGGGGATCAAGGGGGCGCAGGCCGCGCCGAACTCGGCCGGTGCCGGGTACGTGGTGTCGGTCGAGTTCCAAGGGGACGCGCCGTCCCGGTGGCAGAAGGTGACAGCCGAGGCTGCCTGTTACCCACCGGGTGACACCCGGAGGCGGGTCGCGTTCGTGTTGGACGGCAAGGTGGTCTCCGCGCCGCAGGTCGATCCGTCGGTCGTGTGCGGCACGGGCATGATCGGCGGCAGCACGCAGATCACCGGGAAGTTCGGCCAGGACGAGGCGCGGGAGTTGGCGCTGGTGATCCGGTCGGGCGCGTTGCCGGTGCCGGTGGAGGTCGTGGAGCAGCGGACCGTGGGGCCCACGTTGGGGGCCGAGGCGATCGACGCCAGCGCGCGGGCGGCGGTCATCGGGATCGTGCTGACCGGGTTGTTCCTGGTGTTCGTCTACCGGCTCGCGGGCCTGGTGGCGGTGCTCGCGCTCGGCGGGTACGCGGTGGTGGCGTACGCGGCGTTGTTGGCCGTGGGTGCGACGTTGACCCTGCCCGGGTTGGCCGGGTTCGTGCTGGCCATCGGCATGGCGGTGGACGCGAACGTGCTGGTCTTCGAGCGGTCGCGGGAGGAGTTCGCTCGGCGCAAGCGTTTGCCGCGGTCGGTGGACCAGGGGTTCAAGGGCGCGCTGAGCGCGGTCGCCGACTCGAACGTGACGACGTTGCTGGCCGCCGGGTTGCTGTTCTGGCTGGCCACCGGGCCGGTGAAGGGGTTCGGGGTCACGCTGTCGATCGGTGTCCTGGCGTCGCTGTTCAGCGCGTTGGTGCTGACGCGGGTGTTGTTGCACCTGGTCATGCCGGTGCTGGAGCGGCGGCCCCGGTGGAGCGGGCTGCACGACCTGGGGCGCGTGCGGACGTGGCTGGCCGGCAAGGGGTTCGAGCTGTTCCGGCGGCCCCGGCGGTGGCTGCTCGCGGCCGGTGTGGTCGCGGTGGTGGCGGTCACGGGGTTGTTCGTGCGCGGGCTGGAGCTGGGCGTCGAGTTCACCGGCGGGCGGATGATCGAGTACACCGCGTCCGGTCTGGACGCCGGGCGGGTACGGGCCGAGCTGGCGGCGGCCGGGTTCGGCGACGCCGTCGTGGCGACCTCGGGGGACAACGGGATCTCCGTGCGGACCGGGCCGATCGACGAGGCGCGGGCCGCGCGGGTCGGCGAGGCCGTGGACCGGGCCGTGGGCGGGGCCGCGCAGGTCCGCGACGAGTTGATCGGGCCGTCGTTGGGGGCGGAGCTGCGGCGCAACGCGCTGGTGGCGCTGGCCATCGCGGTGGCCGCGCAGTTGGCGTACCTGGCGGTGCGGTTCGACTGGCGGTTGGGGCTGGCGACAGTGGTCGCGCTGGTGGCCGACGTGGTGGTGCTGGTGGGCGCGTTCGCGTGGCTGGGCAAGACGGTGGACGGGGTGTTCCTGGCCGCGTTGCTGACCGTGATCGGGTACTCGGTGAACGACTCGGTGGTGGTGTTCGACCGGGTGCGCGAGCTGCGCCGGGCGCGGCGGTCCTCGCCGTACGCGCAAGTGGTGTCCGCGGCGGTGCTGCAGACCGTGCCGCGGACGGTGAACACCGGCATCGGCGTGCTGTTCGTGCTGGCCGCGCTGCTGGTGCTGGGTGACGGGTCGCTCGCCGACTTCGCCACCGCGCTGCTGATCGGGCTCGTCGCCGGTACCGTCTCGACCGTCCTGACGGCGGCGCCGGTCGCGATCGCGCTGGAGGCTCGACGATGAACACAGGCCACGCCCTGCTGGCGGTCGGCGGCGCGTTCCTGGCGGCGGGCCTGATCGCCCGCGCCGGTGTCCGCATCGGACTGCCGACCATCCCGCTGTTCATGGTGGCGGGCATCCTGTTCGGACCCAACACACCCGGACTGTCGCTTGTGGACGACCCGGCCGAGATGGGTGTGCTGGCCAGCCTCGGCCTGGTGTTCCTGCTGTTCTACCTGGGTCTCGAATTCTCCGTGGACGACCTGGTCTCCGGCGGGCGCAAGCTCGCGTTCGCGGGCGTCGGGTACCTGGCGCTCAACATCGGCGGCGGGCTGGCGTTCGGGTTCGCGCTCGGGTGGGGGTCGCGGGAGGCCCTGGTGGTGGCCGGGGCGATCGGCATCTCGTCGTCGGCGATCGTGACCAAGCTGCTGGTGGAGGCGCAGCGGTTGCGACGGCCGGAGTCCCGGCTGGTCATGGGCATCATCGTGATCGAGGACGTGTTCCTGGCGCTGTACCTGGCGGTGCTGCAACCGGTCCTCGGCGGCACCTCGGGCGTGCGGGCGCTGCTGGACTTCGGCAAGGCGTTCCTGTTCCTGCTGGTGCTCGCGGCCATCGCCCGGTGGGGTGGTCGGGTCGTGACCGGGCTGTTCGGGCGGATGGACGACGAGCTGCTGGTGGTGTGCTTCGTCGGCGTGGCGGTGACCGGCGCGGCGGTGGCGCACGAGCTGGGCGTGTCCGACGCGATCGGGGCGTTCATGGTCGGCGCGGTGCTCGGCGGTTCGGGGGTGGCGTCGCGGGTGCACAAGCTGGTGCTGCCGCTGCGCGACGCGTTCGGGGCGCTGTTCTTCTTCATCTTCGGGCTGAGCATCGACCCGGGTGCCGTGGGCGGCGTGGTGCTGCCGGTGCTGGCGGCGGTGGCGGTGACGATCGTGCTCAACCTGGGCGCGGGGCTGTTCGCGGCGAAGCTGCACTCGTTCGACCGGCGGCAAGCCGTGGACATCGGGCTGACGGTGCTGACACGCGGCGAGTTCTCGCTGGTCCTGGCGGCGATGGCGGTGGCGGCGGGCCTGGACTCGCGGGTCGCGCCGTTCGTGGCCGGGTACGTGCTGCTGCTGGCGGTGATCGGGCCGTTGGCAGTGCTGCGGTCGGAGCGGCTGACCTGGCTGCTGCCCCGGCGGTGGTTCGGCGAGGACCTTGCGGCGGCCGGGGATCGGGTCGAGCATGATCGGCGGACGTGATGTGGAGGAGGGACGCATGACGGGATTCGCCGGGTACCAGAACGAGATCTACCTCCAAGGCCTGGCCGGGCAGGTGCCGCCGTTCACCACCGACCCGGAGGCGTTGGAGGCCTCCGCGCGGGAGCGGCTCGGGCCTGGGCCGTTCTGGTACGTCGCCGGGGCCGCCGGGTCCGGGGCCACCGCGCGCGCCAACCGGGAGGCGTTCGACCAGTGGCGGATCGTGCCGCGGATGCTCACCAACGCCACCGAGCGGCACCTCGGCGTGTCCGTGCTGGGCACGAAGCTGCCCGCGCCGGTGCTGCTCGCGCCGGTCGGGGTGCAGTCGATCCTGCACCCGGACGGTGAGCTGGCCACCGCGCGCGCCGCCGCCGAACTCGGGGTGCCGTTCGTGCTGTCCACCGCCTCGTCGCACACGATCGAGGAGGTCGCGGAGGCCGCCGGGGACGGGGCGCGGTGGTTCCAGCTGTACTGGCCGAACGACCCGGACGTGTGCGTGAGCATCCTCGACCGGGCGCGCAAGGCCGGGTTCTCCGTCCTCGTGGTCACGCTCGACACGTGGACGCTGGCATGGCGGCCCCACGACCTCGACCGGTCCTACCTGCCGTTCCTGCGCGGCGTCGGCACGGCCATCCCGTTCTCCGACCCCGCGTTCCGGGCCGGCCTGGCGGCGCCGCCGGAGGAGGACCGGCCGATGGCGATCCTACGGTGGGTGCAGCTGTTCACCGGCACCGACAAGTCGTGGGACCAGCTCGCGTTCCTGCGCGAGCACTGGGACGGGCCGATCGTGCTCAAGGGCATCCAGCACCCCGACGACGCGCGCAAGGCCGTGGACGCCGGCGTGCAGGGCATCGTGGTGTCCAACCACGGCGGGCGGCAGGTCGACGGGGCGGTGGCGTCGCTGGAGGTGCTGCCGGAGATCGCCTCGGCGGTGGGCGAGCAGGTCGAGGTGCTGTTCGACTCGGGCGTCCGGACCGGCGCGGACGTCGTGAAGGCGTTGGCGCTGGGCGCTTCCGCGGTCATGGTCGGGCGGCCGTTCGCCTACGGCCTGGCCCACGGCGGGCAGGTCGGCGTGCGGCACGTGCTGCGCGGGCTGCTCGCCGACTTCGACCTCACCCTGGGCCTGTCCGGGCACCGCAGCCCGGCCGAGCTCAGCCCCGAGGTGTTGCGGCGTCGCTGAGCCGGCGCAGCCGGTCCTGGAGGGTGGCGAAGTCGGCGGGCTGCACGGTGATCCACGGGGTCCCGTCGCCGCCCCTCGACTTCGCCGACAGGTACCGGCCGGTGATCGTGTCGAAGAACGTCAGCGGCGCCTCGCAGCGCTGCTTGCGGCCGAACCGGTCGCGGCGGGCGGCGAACAGCTGTCCGCCGCCGGTCCGCTTCTCCGCCAACAGGTTCTTGAGCTGCTGGGTCTCCGCGACGTGCGCGCCGGTGGGCCGGCTCGCCTGCAGGAAGCTGCGCTCGTACTCCTCGTTGTACGACGGCGGCCTCGGCTTGTCGTCCAACGCGTCCGCGGGCAGCGAGATCACCCCGCCCCGACCCGGCTTGGCCTCGGGCAGGGCGGCGACCAGCGACTGCACGGCGTCCTCGGGGCGCACCGGTTCGAGCACGAAGTGCTTGTCCGGCCGCAGCACCACGCGCACCGCGTCGTCGCCCGACTGGGCCACCAGCGCGGTGCGCGTGTCGCCGTCACCCTCGTTGAAGAACGCGTAGTACTCCGTGCCGGCCTCGGCGACGAGCCGCAGCGTGCGGCCGAGGTCGGGGTGCACCTGCCGGCCGCGCGCCAGGCCGAGCCGCTCCAACTCCGCCCAGCCGCCCCGCGCGAGGTCCGCCAGACCGCCCAGGTCGCCCTCGGCGAGGCGGTCGGAGTCGAAGTCGACCTCGGTCAGCAGCGCGTTGTGCAGGGTCGGCAGCCCTTCGGCCTGCCAGGCGTTGTAGAGCGCGACGACCGGGATCGCCACCTTGGTGCGCAGCACTGTCCTCCCCCTACTCGCCGATGACCGGCGGGGCGACCATCGTGCCGTCGCCGAAGATGTCCTCGGTCTCCTGCAGGTACGAGGCGGACTTGTGCTCCTTGTCCTCGTCGCCCTGCCCCCGGCCGGCGCCGGCGCCCATGCCGCCCATGCCGGCGCCCGGAGCGCCACCACGTCCGCCACCGCCACCGGGACCGAAGCCGCCCGCGCCACTGCCGGGCCCGAACCCGCGCTCACCGCCGGGCATGACCCCGGCCGCGCCGCCACCCGGCCCGAACCCGCCGCCGGGTCCACCCATGCCACCGGGCATGCCGGGCATGCGGCCGAGCCCGCCGCCACCGCCACCGCCGCCTCGGCCGCCGCCGGGACCACCGCCCGGTCCACCGGGCCCGCCCGGGAGCCGTCCGCCGCCGGGTCCGGGCGTGGGCACGCGCGGCCGGTTGTTGGGGTTGCGGGGGTCGTTCGGGTTGCGCGGGTCGTAGGGCAGCCTGGGGTCGTACGGCAGGCGGGGGTCGTAGGGCAGACGCGGGTCACCCGTCCGCGGCGGGTCCACGGTGATCGGCGGCGGCACCGGCCGGTCGATCGGCGGGACCACCTCGGACTTCTTCAGGTCGCCGCCACCGCCGTCGATGTTCGGCGGGGGCGGGGTGACCGGGGGCGGCGGCGGGTTGGTCCGGTCCTTGCCGTCACCGTCGCCGTCACCACCACCGTCCTCGGGCGGCACCGGCTTCCACTCGCGCGGCGGCGTGATCGGCGGCGGGGGAGTGGGCGGCTCGATGCCGCCGCCCATCTCTTCGGGCGACTGGAACTTGGGCATCGAGGCGCTGGCCGAGTTGGCGGCGTTGCCGTAAGCGGAGAGCACCTGGACGTTGCGCGAGTTGACCTCTTGGCTCTTCTCGACCGCGTCGTCGTAGTCGGTGTCCCACGGGACCATGCCGTTGTACCAGGGCTTGTCCGGGACGTCGACGGGCTTCTCGACGGAGTCGCGGGCGTGCCGGAAGGAGTAGCTGATGTCGCTGGTGCCCTGGGAGGCGATCATGGCGCTGTCGCCTGCGGCGGCGGACCACGTGGCCAGCGGCGTGGTGGCGGCCCGCGCCTGATCCCCGGCGGCGCCTTCCCAGGACGCGCCGGAGTTGCGAACGGCCGTCTCGATCAGGGAGGTGACCTGCTCGTGGATCTCCCCGACCTTGCTCCAGCTCTCCTTGGCGGCGTCGGTGGTCTGCTCCGGGCCTTTGCCGTCCTTGAACCAGCTGTAGATGTTGTTCGCGCCGATGCCCATCTGGAGCAGCATGAGACCGGGCAGGTCCATGTCCACGGCAGGTGCTGAGGGAGGAGTCACGGCCTACCCCTTCAGGTTCCCTATGACCGTCACGCCGAGCTTCTCCGAGGCGTCACACGGCTTGCCGGCGTTCGTCTTGTCGTCTTCGGCGACGTTCGTCTGGATGAGGACCGCGTCCTTGTCGGACGTGCCGATGACCGTGGTGCAGTCCCGGGTACCGCTACCCCTGTCGTAACTCACCGCCGGGTAACCCGAAACGGTGGCCTCCCGGAACACCGGCAGGGACTTGTTCTCCTCCCGGTAGGTGTCGAGCGTGGCGTCCTTGACGACCAGGACGACCCGGTAGGTCGAGTCCGCCAGAACGTCCTTGCCGACCCAGGCGCAGCCCGGTCCGTAAGGGCTGTCCTCCCGCTCGGCGGGGTCGAAGGTGCCGAGCGCCGAGACCTGGGCCGAGGTCAGGATGGTGCACGGGTCTCCGGTGAACTTCTGGAGGTCCAGCGCTCCCGGGCCGCTCGGTTTCGCGCTGCTCTTGGTCGTGGCGGACCCGCCGCCCGTGGTGGTCGATGCCGGTGTCGGGTTGCCCGCGTCGGTCGAAGTGCAGGCGGCGAGTGCGGACGCTGCCGCGCCGACGACGAGAACGGACCGGAGAGTGCGGTTCAAGGAGTTCAGTCCTTCGGCTTCAGTGCGTCTCGGGCCGCGGAGTTGGTGCTCTTGTAGGCGGCGAGCGCTTCTCTGATGTTCCGGATCGTCTTCTCAAGAGCCTTGCGGGCCTCTTCGTTGGCCCAAGCGTAGCCGCCGTGTTCAGCGGTGACGGTCTCGCGGATCTTCAGGGTCGCGAACCCGCTGTAGGCGTCCTTGCCCGGTGACGGCATGACGGCGATCGTGTCGGCGGCCCGCCTCGCCTTGGCCAACTCCTTGTGGGCCTCTTCCAAGCCCTTGATCAGGTTCTCGGCCTCGTCCGGGTCCACTAGGAAGTGGGTTTGCGACACCACGTAGCCACCGGCGCCGCCGGGTGCCTTGGACACCGTGTCGCCCACGAAGCTGAGTTTTCCGCCCCCGCCCTCGGCGTCGTACATCGTTCGCGCTCCCCTCACGCCAACCGCCGATCAATGATGGCACAGCAGGTCAGCGCGGTCCGGGAGTTCGACGCGGTTACTCCTGGTGGGGGATGTCGCGTCGGGTTCGGTGAGCGCCGGTGTGCCTTCCGCTTGTCCATGACGGACGGCTGGGATGTCCGATCCGTTCAAGACGGGGGCGGGTGGGCGGAATAGCGTCGGGGCATGGTGGATTTGGCCAGGCGTTTCTTGTGGCTCAACGCTCGGGTGTTGGAGCAGCGGCGGTTCGCGTTCCTGTTCGACGGTGGGGACGCTGGGGCTGTTGTGGCGGCTGTGGTGGCCTATCGGAACGACGATGGCGGGTTCGGGCACGCCCTGGAGCCCGATGGGCGTGGGCCCACCAGTCAGCCGTTGCACACCTACACCGCGTTGACGCTGTTGCGGGAGGTCGGGGACGAGTCGTGTGTGGCCGGGGCGGTGGAGTTCTTCGCCTCTGTCGCCAATGACGACGGTGGGTTGCCGAACTGCCTGGAGACGGCTCGGGAGCACCCGCGTGCGCCGTGGTGGCAGGTCGGCACCGGGACCGACCTGTTGATGACCGGGCTGGCCACCAGCGTGTTGCACTCGTTCGGGGTCGAGCACCCCTGGCTGGACAAGGCGACCGCGTTGGTGTGGGAGGCGATTCACTCGTTGGAGGACAGTCACCCGTACGAGGTCAACGCCTGCGCTCGGTTCCTGGACCACGTGCCGGACCGCGCGCGGGCCGAGGTCGCGGCCAAGCGGTTGGGGGAGTTGGTGCGGGCCAAGGGGTTGGTCGATCTCGGTGCCGGGGAGGCGCCCGAGGGGTACGCGGTCGGGGAGACGCACAAGCCGCACCACTACGCGCCCACGCCGGACAGCCTCGCGCGGCGGTGGTTCGGCGACGACGAGATGGCGCGCGACCTCGACCGGTTGGCGGCGGAGCAGCAGGACGACGGCGGCTGGACGTTCCCGTGGAGCGCGTGGACGCCCGTGACCACCTACGAGTGGCGGCCGATCGTGACGATCGAGGCGTTGAAGACGTTGCGGGCCTACGGCCGGATCAGCTGACCCAGCGGGACGCCGGCCAGCTCCTTCACCTCGCGGGACAGGTGGGCCTGGTCGGCGTACCCGGTGCGGTGGGCGATGTCGGCGAACGGCACCCCGCGCCACGCCAGCTTCACCGCCCGGTCGAAGCGCAGCACGCGGTGCAGGACCTTGGGGCCGTAGCCGAACGCGTCGAGGGACCGGCGGTGGAGTTGGCGGGTGCTCAGGCCCAGGTCGTCGGCCATCGCCGCGACGGTCGTCGGGAGCGCTCGGGTGATGGCCCGCGCCAGTGGGTCCGGTGGGGTGGCGCGGAGCCGGCGGGCGGCGGCTTGGGCCAGGACGGCGCACGGGTCGGTGGCGGTGGCCAGGGCGTCTTCCAAGTGGGCCGGGTGGGTCCACAGGTCGGCCAGTGGGACGCGCAGGTCGCGCAGGGCGTGCGCCGGGACGCCCAGGACGGACGGGCCGACGCCGGGGGCGAAGCGGACGCCGTAGAGGGTGCCGGGGCGCATGTCCGCGAGGTGGCCCGTGGTGTCGGGGCCGGCGACGAAGAGGGCGCCGGTGTCGGACCACATGAGGTCGGTGCAGCCGTCCGGGACCACGCGGCCGGTCGTCGGGGTGTCGGCGGAGCGTTCCCAGACGCAAACCAGGCCGGGGAGGGTGGTGGCTCGTTCCCGGTAGTGGCTCATGGCGGTGGGGCGGGGAGGGGGCGGATCGGGGTGACCTGCACCTGACCAGCCTAATCGCGGCCGGTGGGTGCGCGGGGTGGAGGAGGGTGCGGGTCGGCTGCGCGGGGGGGGGTGGGGGGGGGGGGGGGGGGGGTGGGGCCCCCCCCCGGGGGGAGGGTGAGGTGGTGAACTATAAACAGATAAACCAGTCGTACGCCGCCAGTTGGGCCCGGGTG